>LSSI01000065.1 GCA_001595945.1 Thermoplasmatales archaeon SM1-50 | reverse complement strand
ATTTCTGTGACATTGGTGATGCGTCTTACTGGTGCTCCTTTGACGGTGACGGAGTTTAAAAATACAATCATATCCAGTGATGTTAGAAGGGCACGGGGTAATGAGATGGGGGGGATCTCAAGGCGCTGGATGAGGGAATGCATATCGCTTGCATGAACAGTGGAATAGGAGAGATGACCCGTGGTCATTGCTTGGAATAACGAGTACGCCTCCTTTCCTCGTACCTCTCCGACGATGATGACCCGTGGTCTTTGACGTAATGCAACCCTGATAAGGTCGAACATATCGATGTCTTTACTGGTTTTCAATGCCTCTGTGGAGGTAAAGCCTGATCGTGTGGTCCCTGCAATCCAGTTTTCATGGGGGAGGTTGATTTCTCTTGTGTCCTCAATCGAGACGATCTTATACGCTGATGGTACAAACAGTGAAAGCGCATTAAGCATGGTTGTTTTTCCAGAAGCGGTTCCACCGCAGAAGAGGATGTTACATCCTTTTTCTATGGCCAACCAAAAGTATGCTGCAAGATCTAAAGACATCGTGTTGTTGTTCAGAAGGTCAATTGGGGTGAGGGGGTCCTCTCGAAATCTTCTGATGGTAAAGGTCGATTGCATCGTGATTGTTCTGCCAAGTGTGGTCTGTAATCGTGACCCGTCTGATAGTTTTCCGTCGACTACTGGTTCATATACCGATATTTGTTTTCCACACATCTGGGATAGTTTTACGACAAATGAATCCAGTTCATCTGCATCTTCGTAGACGATGTTGGTTTTGATGGACTCATACTGTTTATGGACGACAAAGATAGGGATTCCATGACCATCACATGAGATATCTTCTATGTCGGGGTCGTTCATTAAGATATCAATACGTCCATATCCAACAAATTCACGGAAGATATAATAGAAAATGATATCTTTCTCTTCTTTTGCTATTTTTATTTGTTTATCATGAAGAAGTTTCTCCAATTCTTGTTCTAGGACGTTCCATTTTTCCTGTGTTGTTCCATCGAATACATCAATATCTGCGTGTTTTCTAAATAAGATAATCAATTTGCTTTTGAGTTCTTCTTGTTTTTCATCCAATTGTGGTTCTAAGATCTCGTAGAGATACTCCTTTCGTTCATTATGAAAAAGTACTCGTCTTGCACCTAATCCCATCCATCCGAATCCTTTTTTTTCGTCAATTATCGTATGTGTCTTCCCATCGGTTCTCATAAAAAAGTTCTTGTTAGTATCGATCTCCTTAATTATTTCATTATACTGTCTATTTCGTTCCTCTTGTAAAACAAATTTTTGCTTCGAGGATTTCTGATCCTCGTGGTCTTTTTTTGAGGTAATCCTTGGGAGAATAGCATTAAGGGTAGCAATATCGGTGTACAGGGGGATATTAAAATATTTTTGTGATCTTTGGTTTTTTCTCTTCTCACCCATCTTACATTTCATGTTACATTCTCTCCTAGCCACCACTCTTTATTATGTTGTGAATTGGTTGTTTTTTATATATACGCTAACGGAAAAGTATCATAAAACTTTTTCGTTTCAGATTTACTATCTCTTTTGAGTGAAAAAAAAATTGATTATGAGAAAAAAAATTAGGTGGTTATTCCTTAGATTGGAGAACCATCGTAGTGTTTTTGTTATTCTTTTGGTTTTCTTTCCAATATCCTTTCAAAGCTTTCTGTATCACGTATGAGATGTTTTCACCAGAACCAAGTAATCTCCAGTAGGTGTAATCCGAGATAACGATTGATATTTTTGGCATCTTTGGTCATCTCCAAATATTATTTATGGTGTTATATTCTAGTCATGTGTATATAAAAATTTTATTTGACAATCCTTATCCAAAAATGCTTCTTTGGGATAATCTGTGAAAAATATAAAAAAAGAAAAAAATTTTTGTGATTACGCGAGAGATTCTATTGTGCAACAATCCCGGTACTGGAGACCATTGATGTAGAACACGATCAACCGGTTTTGGCATCGGAGGTACCCTTCCACGGTAATGGTGGTTCCGACCATTCCAAGAAGCTCGTTTAGGATTGTTTCAATCTCTCCATCGCCATCGAAATCATGAGGCGATATTGTGTTGTTTAGGTAGTCGTAGCATCCAAATTTCAAGATTGTTGTCCCGATCTTGAACTCTGTGTTATTAAATTGTAGAACCCCTGTTATTTCTGTCATGTTTGTATTATTATGGCATCCGCCGCCACCACCGTGGCCACCGCCACCGCCGCAGCCGCCACCGCAATCTAGTGATCCTGTTGTCAAAGAACTGGTTTTTATCTCGCTTACCTGGAGCAGCACTGCAGAGGCGCTTCCCATTGATATCAATGCAAGGGCTGCTAATGCAACATAGATGTATTTTTTCATTTTGTAATCCCCTTTTTTTCATACTACAATCTAAGTGATTATATAAAATAATCTATTAGATGGACACCAGATATCATGTATGTTAATTAAGATTTTTTTGTTTGCTTTATTGCCAACACTACATCATTGCAATAGAAATAAGTCGAAAACAGGAATTAATGATGACATATTGCTTCAATAATCCGTCTTTATTTCTATTTTCTCTGAAGTACTTTACTTCCCGATCGATAAAGCGGAACCATACATTTTGATGTTCTACTACTCGAATTCTTCGATCTATATATGTTCTTTTAGCCGGACAATACTCTTAAAAATCGGTACATTATCTTTGGATACTAATGGAGGTGATCACGTTTCTGAGAAAAACATAGGAGACGAATTTCAAAAACAGACAAAGTATTCTCGCAGAAGCCTTGGTGAGGGACCAGACTGGTCGATACAACCTGACCTGTACAAGATATATCCTGATGCGCTACATGTTACATTGCCTATACCTACCTCGTTCTCGACATGTAGCTTTGATGAGACGATTAAGAAACGACGAAGCATCAGGAGTTTTTCCACTGAACCAGTACAGATTGAACAACTATCCTACCTGCTGTGGGTGTCTACTGGGATCCAACGAAAAGAACAGGGGTTTGCCTTCCGTACTGCCCCTTCCGCCGGAGCACTATACCCGATTGAAACATATCTAGTGGTCCACCGTGTCCATGGTGTGGAATGTGGAGTGTACCATTACGATATTTTACATCATCGAATCGAGCAGCTTAAGAAAGGAGACTACCGAAATGCTATCGCGCAGGCTGCACTAGATCAAACAATGTGCGCCCAAGCTGCGATCGTGTTTGTTTGGTCTGCCATGTTCAACCGCTCGAAATGCAAATACAAGCAACGTGCCTATCGGTATATCTACCTGGACGCTGGTCACATCGCAGAGAACCTCGCGCTTGCTTGTGTAAGTCAAGGTCTTGGATCCTGCCAGATAGCGGCATTGTACGATGACGAGGTCAACAGCATCATCGATGTCGATGGAAAAGACGAAAGCAGTCTGTACCTCAGCGTAGTGGGTGTCCCTGGTGAATAATAGTATAATAGAAAAAACTCTATTTTTGTGCAAAAAATTGATATAAACGTTTAAATAATAACAACTCTATTGTTTTTTTGGGAGTATTTATGGGAAAGAAAAGAATGAATATTCTTCTATGTTGTATCCTATTAACTAGTATATGTGCCGTATCAAGTCACGCTGTGCACTCTGATGTTTACACGTTTCTCGTTATAACCCCTGCTGAATTTCTTGAGGAATTAACACCGCTGATTTCTCATAAAGCCAGCCATGGGATCTCAACAAAGATTGTTACCCTTGAGGATATCTCTGCGGGTATTTTTTTCCCATCGACCGGGAGAGATGCCGCTGAGAAGATAAAATATTTCATCAAAAACGCCAAAGAAACCTGGGCTACCACCCATGTGATGCTTGTAGGTGGTAAAGACCATATTCCTACTCGATTCACCCGTACGTGCTTTTTTGGAGAGAACGGATCCGACTTGTTCATTTCCTACCCTAGTGATTTGTACTATGCCGACCTATATTTTTCAAACGGCAGTTTCTGCAGTTGGGACTCAAATAACGATAGCCTATTTGCCGATAAGAACAGATCCGGGTATCTTGATTCTGTCGATCTGTTTCCAGATGTGTGCATCGGCAGACTTCTAACTAATGAAGAATCAGAAGTCCAGATTGTTGTCGATAAAATAATCACCTATGAGAACACCACCGCTGATCAGCCATGGTTTAATACTCTGATCGTCTGCGGTGCTGATGACGCCCGATCGCTCCTCATTGAACTATCGTTTCCCCTTCTTCTTAAGCGGTTTGGTTATCCGGTTTTTGAGGGGGAGTACCTGGGAAATTCCGCAGCAAAAATACTTCCCGGTTTTTCCGCAAAGAAAATCTATGGGAGCGGGCTGCTTCGCCCCTCTATTAAAGGTCTTACCATCACAAATATCAATACCGCAATCAACGAAGGAGCAGGGTTTCTCATGTTCAATGGTCATGGATCTCCGGATTGTGCGATTTTGACAAATTTCCCTTTTATGAAAAACATCTGGTTACCACTTCCTCATCGCTATACATCGTCGGATGTTGTCTCGCTTACGAATGGATATAAATTACCGATAGCACTCTTTGGCGGTTGTAACTGCGGGGATTTCAATGCCTCCCAGGCTCCTATCGCATGGAAGTTTATCGCCCATGAGAATGGTGGTGCAATCGCTAGTGTTGCGTGTACCGCGGGAGCCGTGATGCCCCTTGGGAGTTTATGTACAGAAACCCTCCATGGTCATATGCTCATGAGGATGTTTAGCTCCTATGCAGAAGGAACAGAGACCATTGGTGCTCTCTGGAATTCTTCTATCACCACCTATCTTAATGATCACGACGCGGTAGATCTTGGTGATGCATTCAGCATGCAGAACTGGCGTCATACACTCGCAAACCATTATGCGCTAGAGCAATGGACGCTTTTTGGTGACCCGACATTGAAAATCGGTGGGTATCCCTAAGCACCGGACGAGAATGTTTTTTTGTTTCCGATCACTTACCTTAGCATATAATCTGGTACCGTCAGAGATCGGTAAAAGAAAGGGTTTAATGTCACGGTAGACATATACTGCATCCTTTCCCCGAGAGTTATTTCTTTCCTGAACAAAACAGACAGGAGACTTCTCCAGATAAGGAGGCCTCGCAGCGGTAGGAGTCCATATGACGGGTTTCCATTTGACAGGTAGATGACCCCGAGATCATTAACGGGTTCATACAGCATCCATGTATCCACCCCGTATAAGTCTCCGGCATGACCGGATGCAGTCAGACGGGGGCTAATAGTAGTCTGCATCCATGCAAGACCATACCCGAGGTTGTTTCCTGGTTGGATTTCATGCATCAACTCCACGGTTTCTTTCTCAAGAATCTGAGTATCCTGGTAGACCCCCTCGTTCATATGTGCGATAAGGAAATGGGATAAATCAGAGACCGTTGAATACAATCCTCCCGCGGGATAGAACCTGCCTCTCCAGTAATGCTCTGGTGGCGTGTAGTCCCCGAAGATAAATCCTAGTTCGTTTATCATATAGTATCTCCCAGCGAACCGCTGATAAGGGATTGCCACCTGCTCGATGTCAAGAACTGAAAGGTTGAAACTGGTGTTCTTCATATCTAAGGGGGTGAAGATATGGGCATCACAGTACTGTAGAAACGGTTGTCCAGATACGATTTCTACGAGGTAGGAGATAAGGTCAAAACCGACGTTCGCATACATCGCACGTTCCCCTGGTCGATATATTGTACTCCAGACGCTTGGGTCATAGTAGCGACCTCCCGGTAAGAGGAACTCCTGGAGGTACGGTTCTGGGAAGAAATCAAAGGGCGGGTCTCCTGAGAAATTGAACCAGTAGTATTGCATTTGGGTATTTGTGTTGAGACTGGATGTATGGGAGAGAAGCATCCGGATGGTGATAGGGTCATCAGGGAAATTCGGATTACGCAGCTCAAAGGGCAAAAACTCATTGACATCATCATCAAGGTCAAACAAACCTTGCTCATAGAGTTGCATGAGAGCGGTGCCGACAATGGTCTTAGTGATAGACGCAAGCACATAGATGGTGTCTATTGTCGTCTGTTTCTTCTCTGAGACATCATAGTAACCGTATCCTTTAGACCAGATGATCGTATCATTTTTGATGATGCAGGTAGAAAGCGATTTGAATCCTGCGATTCTCATAAGGACGAAGATTTTTTGGTCAAAAGCCACGTCAGGAGTTGGTTGAAATATGATTTGCATATTTGTTTGTGTTTTTTGAAGCATTGCCGCCTGCAATGGCGTTAGTATCCCTCCAAAAAAGGAAATGATGGAAAGCAGTGCAATGATTTTAATATGTGTTTTTTTCATAATCTGATAATCCCCTTTTTTTCTCTAGGAAAACTATTGTAATTGGTTATATAAAAGTATTTCTTTGACTTATGTGTCTTAGATTGTTGGTTCAATGCAAATCGTAATATCGAGTTTATACGGATATGTTTTTAAAGAAGCAACTACTTTAAGAGGTCCTAACGGAGGCAAAACATATAAAACCCCAACGGTTCGGTCTGTATCTGATTCTTACTAGTGTGATTCTAATTGTCATCGGATTACTTGCACAGGATTATACTCAGGCTCTCCATTCCTCTCAAGGGTACCTCATTGGTATTACCCGTCCGCTGTATCCAGTTGGTATTGTTTTGCTCCTTGTCTCTGTTGTGTTGTTCACGCTTGGTTTTTACCTAATCTTAAAAGAGAAGATACAACACTAACAGGATGACTTTTTTTCGTTGTTTCTGTGTTACCGTTCATTTTTTATAATCAGGTATTGTTTCTTTGTTATTAAGGCAATGCGCAGAACAGAATTGATGATAACATTCTGCTGTCGTGACTATCCCTAGTCACTATAGATTTTGGTGTAATCTGCCTATTAATCGATGGACCAGAACCTCTCATTTTGATTAATCATAAAAGTCATTGACGGTATTATCTTTTAATTTTTATAGAGTTTAAAAACAACGATTATCTTCGCAAAATTAATACTGAAGAAATCAAAAAATATAATAAGAAATAAATAATTCGTTTCTCTTGTTTTGGCACGTATGAAAGTCTTGGAGATGCTATGGTTTGAGAAAAAGTTAAAAAATTTTTGCAATTTTCAAAAGACATTTTTCTCCTATGTTCGTGGGGAAGAGAGCAGAAGAACGGTGCATCTGAGATGAAAAATTTGAGTAAGTTTACTACATATCCATATTATGTAGATTACCATACAGTTTACCATACCGTTTACTACAAGAATAATCAACATAAATTTAACAACACGTTCACAGCAGAAATCATGTACAAGATATAAGGAGAAAATTCCATGACAAAAAAAAGACATAAACCACCAAGCAGAATTCGATATCAAGAAAACAATCCTACTGTGAGTGTAAGGATGCCCAGAGCCTGGAAAGAAGAGTTCAATAAATACTTAAAAGAAACCCACCTGACTGCTGGGGATTTTTTCAGAATAGCATTTCGAAAGCAAAAAAAGAATTATAAAAAAGTACGTAGTGAAGTGCATCAAAACGGTTTAAACGAAGGTTTTCATAATGGTTATGAGAAAGCGAGGAAGAACTATAGGATTTGGTATTATTGCGCTTTTTGTAAAAAAGAGATAGATTTACTTCCAAATTCAAATGAGCATCGTGATATAATTGAGTATATAAAAGAGAAAGGTTGGATTCATGAAACATGTGCTAAACGAAGACAAAGTCAAGGTGTGCAGCCTCCTTATGAGTACCATAGGAAAGATTATTTATGAAACAAGAACTAGATACATAGACTGATGAATAATAAGAAAAATCAAATCCTGCTTGAGAAATACTTTTTCTGTTTCCATGGAGAGTAAAATGATTTGATGAAAATTCTAATTTCCATATATTTTTCATGTTCTGTAATTGATATTTTTAAAATCTCCTCTCTTCATGCAAACATTCTTTTTCTCCCCTTTGATATCATGTACTTGTGGAGAAGGAACCAACGGACGTATCCAACGAAATCAAAGAACTATCCAAGCGGATTAGTGAACTAGAGACCCTGCTTGCAGCCTTACTCAAACCACTCACTGATGCCCGTAAGACCACAGAACGTTACCTCAAACTCGCAGGACTCTTATTAGACCATGGCGGTCTCACCCCGGACGCCATCCTTCCCGGCCTTAAAGACCCAATCTCTAAGGACATCGTCCGCGTTTTACTCGAACGACCCGAGCAGAACATCAGCCAAATCACAGAACAAGTCAAAAGCAGACGAGGCACTGCCAGTAGACGCATCATCAGAGAAAAACTCGTAACCCTCGAACAACAACATATCATCCAGAAACTACAAAAAGGTCGTCGCACTGTGTACACCCTCACTCCCGAGGTGATCACCAAGTGGACACAACTGCTCGGTTTATCTATATAGACTGACCACCCTAACAGGAATGTAGAACCTGAAATGGAGGTAAAAAAAACTATGAGTGAACATAACAATATGCCAGACCCACAGAAAATAAAGGAAATCCTTGATGTCGTCGGGGAGAAGGTCCCTGGGTTGCTTAAAACACTCAGTGAACTTCTCTACGGAGCACAGAGCGCAAAACAATATGCCGCTGCAGCCGCAACGTTCTACAAAGAACTCAAAGCCGCAGGCATGACCGAACAGCAAGCCTTTGAGCTAACCCAGCAATACATGTCCACCCTAAACCTGGGAAACCTCATGGGTAAAGCAATAAAACACAACCACGACTAAAGAGTACGACCATGAACAGAAACGCAGAAAGGGATCTCCCAAAACTCTTGGGATCCCTCCTCTTACTACTCCCCAAATTCACCATCCGATTCGGCATCCAAGCATTCCTATTCAAAGCCAAGGCACACAAAGCAGCACGAATCTTCCGCAGAGAACTATCTAAACAAGGACTCAGCGACACCACCATCCAACGCCTTACTCAATCCTACCTGGAAACAAGCGACCCATTCAAACTTCTCAAAACACTTCGATAAACTCTTTTTACTTTTACATTTCCTTTTGAAATTGTTTTATCCAGTAAATTTCTCTATTTCATCAACCCCTATTGAACGAAACACAAGCAATACTCGTATAAACCAACGTCTCGTTCCATGCATGTAATGAAATCTTCCATGAACAAAAAGAAGAACGTATTCTCTCATTTTTTTACAGGATTCATTCGAATTAAAGGAGTCTGCAATTGGCTTGCGATTTCTTTTTTCGGGTTCCTTTTAGGGATCACTTCCCTCGAAATCACCAGGTACCTAGTATCATTGTGGTTTTTCGTAGTATTAACATTTTTCATTCTCTCATTCACTTTTGCGATTAACAACTATTACGACATTGACACCGATAAAGAAAACCCACGAAGAGCACCACTCAATGCACTGGCATCAGGATCCATATCAAAACACATGGGCATGATGTTTAACCTCATCTTCATCATAATCCCCCTATTGCTCTCCCTATTCATCACCTTAGAGGTGTTTGTGTTCTGTTCTTTTCTTTTTTTACTAATGTGGATGTATTCCGCTCCCCCCCTCCGTTTGAAAAGCAGACCTGGCATAGACATTCTATGGCATTTCATCGCGCTTCTCGCATTAATCCTCTGGGGCTCGTATCTCGCAGGCACCATCTCCCAGATCACTATCTTCGTCGCAGTCTCATTAGGTCTCTACGGTTGTTTTGCCCAAATAGACAACCATATCCATGACTATACATTCGACAAAGCAAGTGGGTCAAAGACATTTGCGGTCTGGATAGGGTTACACAACGCATACAGAGCCCTTATTGTAGTATTCATCCTCTACATTATATTCCTTCTTCCATTGATCATCCTTTTTTCCTTACATTCCTATTTCACAATCATTATCCTAGTGGGAGGAATCATTGGAAGTATAGGAATCATAACAATAACTCAGACAAGAGGGGTATCATCGCTCTTTCACATCATAAATGTCTTTGGCTGGTCCGTCTATTTGAACTGCCTCATCTATCATATCAGCAACCTCCTCTAACAAGAAGCAAATGAAACAGAAGAGGAAGAAAATCCCTATAACAAGGAGGTAACACGACAACAATCCAGCGTTTACCGCATACGATTTAAAAAGCAAGCGACCTATTCAAACTCCTCAGAGCATTCAGATAAAACAATTTTTTTCCCTTTTTTCAAAAACATCCTTCTTTCTCAATCATATATTTTTTATATCATTTACCATTTAAAGGAATATTATTTCAAGAAAGTAGTGAAGGAGGAACATATGGAACAACATATCAACGCCTCAACACTCATCCTCACCTGTGGGGATATAACCAAAGAAACAACCGATGCCATTATTAACGCCGCAAATAACAGACTCGCTGGAGGAGGTGGCGTAGACGGTGCCATCCATCGTACAGGCGGACCAACAATCATGAAAGAATGTAGAAAAATCGGTGGATGTCCAACCGGAAAAGCTGTCATCACAACCGGGGGGAATCTCAAAGCCAAATACGTCATCCATACAGTCGGACCAAGATACCAAGAGGGAACCAGAAACGAAGCGGCATTGCTAAAAAGCGCGTACCTCGAGAGCCTCAAACTCGCTTCAAAGAAGAACCTAAAAAGCGTAGCGTTCCCTGCAATCAGCACCGGGGTGTACGGCTATCCACTCAACGAAGCAGCAAACATCGCGTTACAAACCACCATCGACTACCTCAAAGAACACCAGGACATCACACTCGTAAAATTTGTCCTCTATGACCAAAATAGTTATAATATATTCATTGAAGAACTAAAAAAAATAAGATAAAACCCAACCCCCCCTCGGATGAATCATTATTCCTTTCTTCGTTTGTTTTTTTTTCAATATAACATCCATACATCAACATGACAAAAACAATACGTTTGTTCATAGGTAAAAAATTAATGACAGAATATCTATTACAAATACGATGATGAATAACTCCTACGAAACCATTATCATCGGCGCTGGTATCGCTGGGCTTGCCTGTGGACACTGTTTGCAAAAACATGACAAGGATTTTTTGATCATCAGCAAAGACATCGGCGGCCGTATCCTAACATCAGAAGATGGAACAGCAAACTACGGCGCGTTTTTTGTCTGCTCAGATTATGACAATGTTTTGCCATTCGTAACCATACAAAAAAGAATCAGATTACGCGATTTTTGTTTTCATGAAAACCATAAGACATATATTCTTTATGAACCCAAGCTTGTAGCCTATCTGCATCAATTCATGAAAATAAAACAACTATTGTACCGGTTTAGAAATGCACTAAGAGCCTTTCGAAAAACCGCTCAAACTACCTCACAAAAAAAAGCAATCGAAGCAGACCCTTTCTTACATCACTTATATATGAAAAATGCAGCTGATTTTGTAAAGGAACACAGCCTATTACGAGGTACAGATAAATATCTCTCAAAAGCATTGTATTCAACAACATTTTCTGCAGTTCATGAAATGAACGCGTTTAGTTTTTTACAATATCTTCTACCGTTAATCACCCCGATTTTTACCTTTACATTTGAGAAAACAACCATGACCTCATCGTTTCAGCAAAACATCGTTCTTGACTCAGCTAGCGATATACACTATGCAAATAACCAGTACAAGATCAAAACAAACACAAGCACGTATTATTCAAAAAACCTTGTCTTAGCCACTGAAATCAGCTGGTCATCTTCCTTTGCAGGCATCAAAGAAATAAACATGCCTATTTCCACGCACATGCTTCATGTTAGAGGCAGCCCCAGACGTATCATCGCAAGGAAATCGTATCAGCTCTTCTGCCATCCAAGCATGGTTCAATCGATAGCGGACCTTGGTGATGGGACTTATCTTTTTTACTATAAAGACAGGCAACCCCCGTTAGAGACATATTTTACCAATCCAAGGGTGATTGCTCATCACTTCTGGGATCCCGCTGGGCGTATAAACGGACATATTCTTATTGAAAGTAGTAGAGGAAACCATATGTATCTCATTGGAGATTATAACATCGTCGGCCTTGAGGAGGCATATATCACAGGATTATATGCAGCGGATCAAATCATTAACACATCTTAATCTAGATTACAATCTAATATTAAAAAATGAAAAAATTATGTAGATGATTATCTTTTCCTTGTTTTTCTTAGGTTTTACTTGTTGTTTTTAACACACAATTCAATAAATCCATATGGTTGTCATCAACGGTTTTTTTGTATCAAATTCATCCTGTATTATCAAGTCGTCTAAGAGATATTTGCAGAGAGGATGGTAAAATTACGGAATACTGACTTATAGAAAAAAAACACAATAGATTCAATCCTTTCTTATATATTATTTTCCATAAAAATCTAAAATTTCAAGAAAAAAATTTTTTAGTATTTTTCTTACATTTATAATTAAATAAATGGTTTTATTATCATTTTGACCAAATTTCATAGAGTTACATTATTATACTTTAAAACCTATTGTAATTAGAGTTACATTATTATACTCTAAGGTATATTGTAATACCTGTAAATATTGGAGGAAAAAAAGATGGAAAAATTATTACCCATACTAGTTATGGGACTATTAGTCCTAAGTGGACTAGGGGCAGCTGCGTTTGATACGACTATCTCATTACAACAAACACCCCCCCTAACAACAACGTCAACATCGATTCTTTTCCCGAACCAACCAACACTATCTGAAAAAGACGGATTCATCGAAATACAGGTTGACGGTGCGACAACCCAATGGCTAGAACCAAACAGACCAGTCCTACCTATCTATGTAAAAACCTATGAGATCCCCTATGGATCGTCTGATATACAGGTAATCTCTCATACGAAGGACATAGGGACCATGACCTTGACAAAAGAGATCATCCCCGCCCGTATTGCTGCGTTGTCCAAATTACAAGAACACACTGCATACGAGAAGGACCCTGCGGTGTATGAGAACCCAGCTTTTTATCCAGCAACCTGGTGTACATACGATCTTGGAGCAGGTCGCAACAAGAACGATGTGCAGGTGACCTTCGTAAAAATAGTTTGCTATCCCATCAGGTATGCCCCGATGTACAATCAGATCGAATATGCCGGTGGCTTTGACATTGTACTGAAGTATCAAGAACCGCATACACCTCCGATGACATATGAAGAAGATTACGACATGGTAATCATCGCACCAAGTGCATTTGAGTCAAATCTCCAGAAGCTTATAGATTTTAAGAACGACAAAGGTCTTACGACCACGTTTAAATCAGTCGAGTCCATCCTTAACGAATATACTGGGTATGATCAACCAGAACAAGTGAAAAAATTCATCCAATACGCTTATGACACTTGGAATATTACCTATGTTCTCCTCGTCGGTGGCTTGAAGAACCATATCTACGCGAAAGATAAGGACACTCGATCTGCTGGTTGGAAGGCATGGTATGTCCCAGTTCGTTACGTCGTCATGCCACATGCGGACGATGAGGCATGTTTATCTGATCTCTACTATGGATGTCTCTATAACGCGACCGGTGTTTTCGACAGCTGGGATTCAAACGGGGACGGAGTGTACGCTGCCTGGAACGCACCAGGTGCACTCAAAGACGACTTCGACCTATACCCGGAGGTCTACGTCAGTCGGCTGCCTGTGAGAAACAAATGGGAAGTAAACCATATTGTACAAAAAATAATCAAATATGAAAGCACAGGTCCTGACGACAAGCCATGGTATAAGACCTTTGTTGGTGTTGGTGGGAAAACCTTTTACTGGTGGGCAGGAAAACCAGATGGAGAGTACCTCTGTGATCTTGCGTATAACTACACAAAGCTCGCGATCCCTGATCTAAGTCAAGTTCAAGTGTATTCAACAAACAGGAACAGCAGTGGTCTTGTCCCAAATACAAAAGACATTTCATCGATTTTTAGTAAGGGAGCAGGTTTTATCGACTTCGAAGGACATGGGTATGCACTTGGATGGAATACAATCTGGTTTGATGGAGAATATCCTGATGATTGGACTGGTGGCATCGGTCTGAATGCTTTCTGGCGGATTCAAAACGGGGCAAAACAACCTGTTGTCGTCGTCGGTGGATGTCATAATGGATTGTACAACGTCTCGGCACTCTCTGGTATGAAGGACAAAAACGGGACAAGCTATTTCTGTCATGGACTACCGGGTATTGTCTGTTTTAGCTGGGGGCTTGTCATAAAACCCTTTGGTGGTGCCATTGCATCAACCGGATGTACTGGGTACGGTATCGGCTCAGGTGGCGGTGACCCATCGACAATATTGAGTGCAGAACTGGAGTCAAATTTCTTCTACTGGATCGGTCAAGGTACAACTCATCTGGCACAGGCTCACAGTAAGTCCATTGAAAAATACCTTAATGAAAACGTGATAGCGCAAACCGATGCGTATTGTATAACTCACTGGGCGTTGTTCGGGGATCCAAGTTTAGTATTCGGTGGGTATTCCTCCTAATTATGGTATCTCTCTTTTTTCTTTTTTTTTTGTTCTTTGAAACAACTAGGAGTACGTAATTTTATGATAAAACCTGCAATACAGTTTGATTCCCCATAAAAGTTATATCTCTTAGTTCTTTAGAAACATATCATTACCATATATTTAGTAAAATATAAATATAAAATATATTATGCTATGTTATGGGAGAGGAAGAAAGGAACGGTTTACGTTCTGCAGGTTGCCCTTGTCTACGTTTTTCTTCTCCCTTTATATCTTCTTTGTATTAGTCTGTGTCTTTTAGTCTTATAAACCAGATTATTTTCTATCCTTTGTTGTAAAAAAATACATTGATATAATTCCGAAAATTATCAAAATAAGACCAAGACCTACCAGAAGATAATGACGAGTAATATTATTTCCAAACTGTTGTAATGTTATTCCTATTAAAGCAAAGGATAAAAATCCCCCTAGTATGAGGATGAGTCCTAAGATAAAAATTCCAAATTCCTTAAGAAACTCTAAAATCACGTAATTACCTTCATCATTACAATATATCTCAGTCTTTAAAAACATATCTTTAACATATTTTATTAAAAAATAGCAAACGTGTTTCTCTTGCTGATTTTCAGTATTGTAATGAAATACAACTCCCGACTCATTTTTTTACAAGAAAAAAGTCAGCTTTTCTTCTGGACAAGATGTTGTATCTTCTCTTCGTTTTCTAAGAAAAAGGAGGCTTTATCACTCTTCTTTTCGGTACTTAGGATTGTTGCATTCTCGATGTGTTTACCCTCTTACCTGAATCACCACTGACGCTTGCTTGCACACGAGCGTGTTTGAAGCAATAATTGTATACGTCGTTGTTGTTTCAGTCGGAAAAATCAGATAGGCCCCAGAAGAAGCAACATTACCGATGTCATTGTCGATGCAGATCATAGTCGCACCAGTCACGACCCAGCTGAGATTTGCTGATTCCCCCGGGTCGATGATGGTTGGGGTCACCTCAAAAGAGACAATTACGACATCAGAGGATTCATTTGAGGTACTCCTCACTATGACAGTCACCGTTGCGTTTCTTGTCTGTGTCTCATTATAAGCGGTTAATGTATAGGTTTTCGTCTGTGAAGGGAAGATAATATGATTTCCTGACAATGCAACACTTCCTATTCCGTTGTCAATGCTTACCTTGGTTGCACCAAAGACAACCCAGCTGAGGTTGGCGGGCTGTCCTGGGTTGATGATACTAGGTTCTATCTCAAAGGAAAAAATAGAGAATTGCATAATATCATCCACAGGAACGTTGATACATCCGCTGAAAAACGTAACAATTGAAACAACACATACTGCTAATAAGAGTGATGATTTATTCATACCCTTTGCCTCCACATGCTGTATTGTAAAAAATAGTTCCTTAAAAATATTTGCAATTTCATTTTCCTGCTGTCTTTGTGAGAAAAGACCGTATGGGTTACATCACTTCATCTGTTTATTTTATTGTTTTTATAGTTCTGTTCGTGGCTTGTATAAAAGGACACAAATATTGGTTCTTGTCATGATTTTGTCCAACTTTCTTACAGGAAGGTTTATATAGTAAATATTACATATATATAACATAATGTTAGAAATAACAAATAAAAAGTTATCTCTACCACATAAAAATTAGAGGTGAAAAAAACATGAAAGACAAAGTTGGAATTATCATAGGGCTGATAGTAACAATTCTCGTCCTGTTAACACTTGTGATATGGATGATGAATCTTGCAACACTAACGTTTTCGGAGATTGGATCATTTGCCATTATCATTATTTTAGTAACTACTGCATCGTATGTAATTTGGGACCGCGCAAAAAACATACGAAAAGGATTCCCAGCAAAAGATGAACGATTGATAAATATAAGTTATAAAGCAGGATATTATGGTTTCATTGCAGCAATCTGGAGTGCAGTATTTGGTCAAGTAATAATAGACATCCTTTTCGATTATGAACTTGAAGGCAGTCGAGTCGCTGCTCTCGTCGTCATCGTATCAGGAATTGTGTTCATCGCAACATATCTATACATGGCCGTAAAAGGAAAAAACGTATAATGGAGAAAAAACGCAATGAAAAATATATTATGGTACCTTGGTTTTCTTTCACTGCTTAGCCTTCTGTACTTCCAAAACAAGGACCCTGGTTTCCTCCTTTTCCTCTCATTCATCCTCTTCTTTTTCACGTATCTCGCAAAAAAAGATGAACGCATTGACATGAATATCGGTCGTGCCACACGAAACTCATTCTTATATATAATAATAACAAGTGCCATTGCAATAACCTATGTAAATCTAAAACAGGACATGACACTATATCAATGGGCATTTGCCTGTGTTGTCGCTGGATCTTTAATGATCTGCGTTCTGTCGTTTCTCTACTATGATAATACGGGGAAATAAGCATGAAAACCAGGATAAAGGAACTCCGAGCTCGTTATGACCTTACCCAAGAAGACTTAGCACGAAAAGTTGGTGTCCGAAGAGAAACGATCCTCTTTATAGAGAAGGGAAACTATAACCCATCTCTCCAATTAGCTTACAAAATCGCAAAAACATTACAGACAACCATTGACGAACTATTCATTTTTGAGGATGAATAATAGACCCATCATTTATTCACTCAAGTTACACCGATACACTGTGATTCACATTCTCTTCCCTCTGCATTTTCTACGCAAACAAAGGTCTTATATAGAGGAAGGTAATTTATTTTCTATTAGGGGTAGGAAAGTTATGATTAAATATCCTGTTGTAAAGAAAGGGTTGGCGATCGGAATCATTCTCGTATTCATATCGACCTTAGTCATTCCATCGATTGCCCTAGATATTGAGACACCATTACCAACATCAAGAGGCACTTGGTTATATGTTGGTGGGAGTGGACCAGGAAACTATAGTAGTATCACAGCAGCACTCCAGAACGCCTCAGATAACGACACAATTTATGTTTATTCAGGACTCTATTCTGAAGACACATTAAAAATAAACATCTCTGTCTCATTTATAGGTCAAAGTAATATCACAACCATTATCGATTACTCAATCTTTATTTTCAATACAAAGAATATTTTCCTCACCGAATTCAGCTTTCAGAACCACTCAGAAATTATCATTGCTTCCCAGAATGGTAACAATGTAAGTCATAATACTGTTACCAACACCATATTTACCAATAATTCATCAGGCATTATGATTGGGAATTCTAGCTATAATATGATTATTAATAATCGATTTGACAAATGCGGCATTTTCCTATCTCCCCTCTTCGATTTATTTCTTCCTTCCACAGAAATAGATGATATCACAAACACGATCCGTAATAACACTGTGAATGGGAAGCCATTAGTTTATCTCGAAGATGTCAATAATCGATCTATATCCGATGCTGGTGAAATCATTTTACTGCGTTGTATGAACATTACGATCTCGCAAATCAGTTTTGGTATAGGATCATCATTACTTGAATTCATAAAAACTACGGATACAAAAGTGACTAATAATGATTTCAACAACACAATACTATTCTTTATCAATTCAAGTGAAAACACTATTGCTGATAATCGATTCTATACACCCTATGGTGAATATCATACAAATGGGTTGCTACTTTTTGACCATTGCTGCAACAATGACATAACACACAATATTTTTTCCTACCAATCTTTAATCACTATTTTTATGTCATCGAATAATTCATTTGAACGTAATGATTTTTATCGTTCCCTTCATTTCCAGCCATTTATTATTTTTATAAATGCAGATAACACGTGGCAAAGAAATTTTTGGATGAGACCACGGATCCTGCCAAAAATAATTTTCGGAGCCTATTACATACCTTCTGATTCAAAGAAAACACGGACATCATTTGATGTTGATTGGAGACCCACTCTGATACCAAACAACCCCATACCCAATTGGATCTACAACGAACAATGCATACAGCAGAGGACTGGGCAGTCCTGGTTCCAGGTTGATTGGATGTTTTATCGAGACCCTCTTTTACCCAAGAAATGAACAAATGGTTACCAATCGCTTCCATTTTTTCATATTGACATATTTTTATACGATTTTTTTGTTTACATATTTTAAGGTCAGTAGAGTTTTTTTCCAATCATCATCTATCTTTACATCCTTTTATAGCTCTACATTTCACAGAAAAACAATTTTTCAAATTTATAGAGGTAAATATCCAATTCAATATCTAGGCGATATCTTCTGCTCACATTCATTAGATACGAAGACCATTTCTCTATAATAATACTGTCATTATTTTGTTACGTCTTCTGCACAAAGAAGTCATTGACCTCCTTTGTGTTTGGTGGGTATGGTAACACTTTATACACGTACACGTTGTACGCTTTCCCCAACTCATCTTCCTCTTCTTCAAAGGGATTTATAAAAGAGGATAAATTAAGCTTTCGTTTCATTTTTTTAAAAAAATCTTCGATCTCTTCTGTCTCTATAGTCTTTATCTCCTCTACCTCTTTCCCTTCTTTTTCTCGCACTAATCCCTTCTCAACCAACTGTCCTTATTATTTAGTCAGTATAATATATAAATATTTTCATGAGCTACAAAAAAAATTATACTCTAATCACAGAATTTGCTGTTACAGCGATGAAATCACTCCTCGCTCATATAGAATTGTTGCATCTAGGATCTCCTCCCTTGCATGGAAAAGACGCTGCAGAGTTTGATTTAAAACCTCTAACATATGATTTTTTTCTGCAGGCAGTATCCCATTAACCCCCCCGTAGACTATAGTGTTATCCACCCAGATAGTGTTTGAATGATGATCAGAGACAAGTTCACAGTCCTGCACATCGAGATGTTCAAGAAACAATTTCACTTCGGTGAGCTTCTGTAAAGGTGACGTAGGTCGATACTGCCCAGCCTTCATTTTCTCCTCGAGAAGCGAACCATGCTGGACGATAAGGGTTCGTAGTCGGATGAAATCCGGGTTTATGCCATTGCACACGAAAGCGGACCCTATCGCATGTTCAGTGAGTCTGTCCTTCCCGCCAGCGCCGATTAGAACATATATGGACAACTCAAGACCCGCTTGCCTTGCTGCTTTTCCCCCTGCGATCATCTCCTGTGGTGTCGCTCCCTTCTTCAGGAAAGAAAGGGTGGTTGCATCCCCGGACTCAAGACCGACATGCACCCGTGTCAACCCTGCCTCGTGAAATTTACCAAGACGTTCAGCACCAAGACGCATAAGCGTCTTTGCCCTCGCATATGATGTTATCCGTTCTGCATGGGGAAAACGACTTTTAATATAGCAGATGATCTTCTCACTATCCTTCATGACAAGGCTGTCAGAGTCAGCGATGAAAACGCTGCGTGCTTCAGGAAAAATATGTACTGCAGTATCGATGTCCTTTTTTATCTCTTCAAGGGATCGTGGCTGAAACTTCACTGTCTTGTACATGGTGCAGAAAAGACAGCGGTTCCATGGACAACCATGAGAGACACGGATCAATGCAGAGGATGCCTCATTGGGTGGTCGGTAGGGGGGAAAATCGTAATTAATCATACATATTTGCAGAGGAAGCAGGATGATTTTAATCTTTCCCTGATTCGTTAAAACAGACCATCCTTCGACAGTGTATATAAAAATCCTTCTTTTTTTCTTTGTCTAAAAAACCCACGAGAACTTTTATATAAGAAAGAATAGTTTTTTTAAAAAAGAAGATTTATCATAAATCTTGGAGCAAATATCAGATGAGTTATACGCGCCAAAAAGAAAAACTCGATTTCAAAATCGTATTAAAATCGTTCTCGATTCTGCTTCTCTTCATCCCCATCACCTTTGTCACTGCAGGTCGACTAGATTATTGGCAAGGATGGGTGTTCAATGGGGTAAACATCCTCTTCATTTTGCTTACTTATTTTGCTCTTTCCGATCGAAAGGATTTGATAAAAGAGCGATTAAAACCAGGTGAGGGAATGAAACAATGGGACAAAATCTACTATGTGCTCTCCACACCATTGTTCTTCGTTATGTTCATTCTCTCTATCCTTGATGCAACCCGTTTCTCCTTGCAACCCACGGTCCCTTTCCTAATTATGGTACTAGGAGTCCTCTTGTACTGCCTTGGTCAAATCATTGTGCTGTGTGCAAAGAGAGCCAATCGGTTCTTCTCATCTGTCGTCAGAATCCAAGCGGATAGAAAACAAGACGTATGCACCACCGGTCCATATCGATTCGTCCGACACCCCGGGTACTTAGGAGGTCTTATCTTTACCATCGGCACACCGTTAATGCTTGGTTCATTCTGGGGATTGATACCTGGATTTTTCACAATCATTCTTATGTTTGGTAGGACATCATTGGAGGACACAACCCTTAAAAATGAACTGCCTGGGTACGAGGATTATTCAAAAAAAGTTCGATATAAAATCATACCGTTACTTTGGTAACACGAAATGTGAACTTTTTAGCAAGTGAGGAATCTACGGCAACATGATATACTTTTTTGTCATTGGATTGATCGCTGTTTTCTCGCCGACGACCTCTGCATCATATCCTGGGAACCCAAAGTCCTCTAAGGTCGGGTCACAAATCACACAGTCGTTTCCTCCAATATCATAGGCGGTCAGGTTGTCTTCGTTATAAATATGGTAAAACGATGGTTGAAACGTAAATTCAAAGTCAACAGTTACTTCTGCAGTTTCATTTCCTAGGTATAGAAGAACAATACCACCAAAAGTGGTCATCTGAGGGATTGTCCCAGTCTTACTGGTGAGATTGTATTCTGCGTATATAACGTTTGTATAATCACCACCCTGTAGAGCATAAAACACTGTCTGTGTCGGGACCACGAACAGATGTAACGGTTTGTCGGATTGAAAGCTGTAATCAATGGTCATGTAGTCAATGAGACCATCAAAGGTCTTATTTGCTTCTCCACCAGCATACAATGCGTTGCCTAACGGAGATAAGTAGTAGGTGCCTTCAAGATGCTGATACATGGATTCATTAAAATATTCTTCGCTCTCGACCAGACTAATCAATGTCTGCTCCGCACATTCCCACAATGTCTCGACGTTGACGTCATACGCCATGGCATACACATGGACATCGGTGAAGACAAGATACGATGGAATACCAATATTGATTAACAAGGAGGCAAATAAGATGGAGAGATCCTCGCAGGTTCCCTGTTTCTTCAGGATAGTCTCCTGAGGAGTCTGCAACGACGTACTACCCAATGGAGCAGACAGGCACGTATAGTTCTTTAGAATATCTCGGTATAAGACGTTTAGGCGACATTCCCGTGTGGTCGTATCGAAGTCACTGAAAAGCTCATATGCATAGGAGTATAGTTCGCTGTCATCATACACCAACATCTGAATGTAAGGTTCTGCATAGTCAACGAAAGGATCATCGGACGGAGGCTCCCATTGTGTTGGATCATTGGGGTAATAGTCTGTGTTGTCACCGACGCCATCACCATCAGAGTCCTGCCATTCAGTTGGATCGGAAGGGAATACATCTGCATTGTCACCAATACCGTCATTATCGCAATCCTGCCATTCAGTTGGATCGGATGGGAACACATCTGCATTGTCACCAATACCGTCATTATCGGAATCCTGCCATTCAGTTGGATCGGAAGGGAATGCATCAAGGGAATCAACGTATCCATCACCGTCAGTGTCTACTTCATCGGCTTGTTGGTTATTTTCTGTACATTCGCTCATCAGACCAATCGTGATAAGCAAAAATCCAACGAGCATTACGACAATTTTTCTCACATCACCATCTCCATATATTGAATTAAGACATGACTTGGTTCTTTAAAAAGATACCTTTTAGAATTCTGTAATAATGATGAATATCTTTTAGTCAGTAATTAACATCCTTTTCATAAGAACCTTATCAAAAGATTTTCACTCTTTTTCGTAGAAAACCTTAAATGATGCAGTGGTGCCGTAAGAAATATGAATGAAGCAGTGGACAGTTATATACAGAAACAACAATCTCCTTAGAAAGAGATCTGTGAATAACTATCGCACATCATCCATGTGACATTCCCCAGATATCACTGAGGAAATGAAGGTAGGAGCTCCCTGCTATGGCTGTACCCCAGAGGAGCCATGTGGTAAATATTACATTGTGTCCCTTTGGAACCATGTCAACTTGGGGTTTTCATTGAAAGGATTAACAAAAAAACAACAGAAGCTATTTCAAGGCAGCGGAAAGACCATGGAACATATCAAGGTGTATTCGTTAGCAGATATCAATGAAAAACAGATCATCAGACCTCTTGAAATGATCCATGGCATAAAACTATCTTGGACAGCTAGATGATTGTTTTTGAATCGAACAATTGATAGTGATTTTACCTTCTACGAATACGTGGACGATAAGTTTTATCTGCTAGCATTTGTATTATTGCGTCATAAGCTGATTTTTCTAACAAGATGATTTTGATAAAAGAATTTTTTTTCTATTCACATAGTAGGAAAAATATTTCGCTCAGTGTGTAAGATATAAAACGTAGAGAAAACCGGTTGATATCAGTCCTTACCAACAACGTAGATTTTCTAGTTATGATGACGGCCCATCTGTAGAGGATATCATAGAATGTTTAATAAAAGCACCGCGCGATTGTTTTTGCTTTTTCCGCGGCGTCTTTTGGGATCATCCCATTTCGTATGTTTTCAAAATAGGTTTCAATAAAGATCTTTTGTACTTCTTGTATCCTCTTTTTGTTATTGATTTTGTTAAATGGAACACCAAATTCAATAAACCAGTCTTGGTTTAGTTTTTTTGGAGTTTCTAAAGAAAGCCTTACCCGCATCTACGTTATACTTTTTCATTCATGATATTTTAACTTAATGCGGTAGATTTTCAAAGTGACATAATACCATCTCACATTTACAGAAGAATAACTACTCTGCGCAATAATCTTGATTCCTGCCAACCCCCCAGCAGGTTGATTTTTTAGTTTTTTCACTGTTCTCGTTCCTCTTTGGAATGTGAATAATTCGTAAGATTTCTCTTCTGAACGGGTAACATCTACTATCTCACCGTCTTCCAACGCCTGTAGATAGAACCAGTTGGTGAACAGATTGTCCGAAAGCAATGTTAGATATTTATTGGAATGATCGTAACATATAATATTAATATACTAAGGTAATTTCAGATGAAATTGACTCATTTTTCCCATTAAATCGTTTTTTAAGCAGAATTTTTATATACTAGTTCTTCATATATTATTATGGGGGTCTGACCTTTCCTGATAAAACAGCTTTTAGAATTCAAACCTTTCCTCCCAGATTTTTAAAATAAATCAGACCCCCCTCCTTTTCACCCAACTTCTATCAGAAAACCATGTATAAAAAATAATAATCTCCAAGATTTTTTCCATATATCCTCTTTACATAGCATATATGACCAAGAAACACACATTACATTTAATAATCACAAATCTTTTAGAAAAACCTACCAAACAAATTACACCCCGTCTTCACTGCCCCGTCAAAGGTTGAACATGACAATGATGCCATAATGTAAAAAAGACAATATCTCCAAGAAATATTTATGCCAAAAAAACATCCTGTCATGAGTACCATGTCAACAACAGCAAAGAAGAATAGATTATCCTCCGAACCAAGCCCGTACCTACAACAACATGCTACAAACCCCGTTGACTGGTACCCCTGGAGCGATGAAGCATTCATCAAAGCAAAGGAACAAGACAAACCAATTTTTCTTTCCATAGGATATGCAACCTGTCACTGGTGCCATGTCATGGCACATGAGTGTTTTGAAGACGAAGAAGTGGCACAGGCACTCAACAGCACCTTTATCTGTATCAAAGTGGACCGGGAAGAACGACCAGACATAGATCACCTGTACATGAAAGCTTGTCAACTCCTAACCGGTTCTGGTGGATGGCCCCTAACCATCATTATGACAGCACAAAAGAAACCATTTTTTGCAGCGACATACATCCCGAAGACCCCTCGATTCGGAATGATAGGAATCCTCCAACTGATCGAACAGATCCAGAAGCTCTGGCATACACAAAAACACCAACTCATCACCTCTGCAAACCAAATAGCAACCCTTCTTACAGCACCCGCACAGCAAAAACACAACCAATATCAGCTTGATAGTGCGGTTCTTGATCGTGCCTACAAACAACTTCTCCTAGCTTTTGATAAACACAACGGAGGATTTTTCACCGCCCCGAAGTTCCCAACACCGCATCATCTCCTCTTCCTACTTAGGTACTGGAAAAGAACCAACAATTCCTTTGCTCTTACCATGGTGAAACAGACACTTGAACAAATGCGATTGGGTGGAATCTTCGATCAGATAGGATATGGATTCCACCGCTACGCAACCGATCGACAATGGACTACTCCTCATTTTGAAAAAATGCTGTATGATCAAGCATTGCTCATCATTGCTTACACCGAGACGTACCAAATAACTCATAATCCCCTCTTCAAACAAACCATCCAAGAAATCATCACATATATCCAACGAGATATGAAAGATCCTTTAGGTGGTTTTTATACAGCAGAAGATGCAGACAGTGACGGTGAAGAGGGAAAGTATTACACGTGGACTTCTGAAGAGCTACAGAACCTCCTCGTACCAGCAGATTTTCGGATTGTTAATACTCTCTTTGCGGTTACAAAGAACGATGAAACTCATACTGTTTTGCCTCGACAAGCCTCAAACCCGCAAGTCCTTCATCACCGAAAGAACCTTAAACAAACTGCACAGCTTCTTGGGTTAACCTATGAACAACTCATTACAACGCTTAGGAAGATTACCACCATATTATATAATGCTCGAAAAAAACGAATACCGCCGCGAAAGGACGATAAGATTCTTTCCGATTGGAATGGGTTGATAATTGCTGCGCTAGCAAAAGCAGGGGTGGTGCTCAATGAACAATCCTATATTAAAACCGCGGAAAATACGGCAGGATTTCTTCGGAATAACATGATACAAAAAAACGGGCAGGTACTACATCGTTTCAGAGAAGGGGAAGCAGGTATAGGAGGGTTTGCTGATGAATACGCATTCTTAATCTGGGGTTTTTTAGAGCTATATCAAGCAACATTCGACGTTGGGTATCTTCGCACCGCATTGAAGCTGAATCGCTACTATTATGATCATTTCTGGGATAAAGAGCAGAAAGGATTTTTCTTTTCAGAGTCCATAAACTCAGTACTTCCACGCACAAAACAATGGTATGACGGGGCGATACCCTGTGCAAATTCAGTGTCAATAATGAACCTTGTACGTCTCGGTCGACTAACAACAACATCCTCATTTGAGAAAATGGCAGATGATCTCGTTCGTTCCATCAGTAAGGAGGTCCTCTCGGCTCCTTTGGGGTATACCTTTTTATTGGCTGGCGTTGAGTTTGCATTAGGGCCTTCACAGGAGATTATCGTTGTTGGTGAAGAGCATTTAAAAGACACACAGAAATTTCTCAAAGAAATACATCAAATGTTTCTACCACATGCGGTTGTCCTGTTACTTTCACCAAATTCTGATTGGTCTTTATATCAGGATGTATTTCCCTTTGCCTCATCATATGAACCAGTAAATAAAAAAGCAACAGTCTACGTCTGTGTAAATCATCAGTGTCAGCAGCCTGTCACCGAGATTTCCAAGCTTAGAAAAATATTGAAGTAATAATATATCCACAGACTTTCATCTGATGCGGATCTCATCGAGAATATTCGGTAATTGTCGAATCTTTTTTCACAAATTTTATATATTGATACTGCTTATTATGTAATGTACAAAATTATATTTGGGAGATGGAAAAATATGAAAAATATACGTATGAAAAAAAGTATAGCTCTCATCATCACAAGCCTCTTTCTTATCACCAGCATCACAACACTTGGAGGCAAAGAGACCCAGAACCAAATCACATCCTCTAGCCAACCACTCTACACAAAAGAAACCTTTATGGTAGAAATGAGAGACGGAATCCACTTAGCAACCGATGTCTATCTTCCAGATGGCGGATCACCCCTCCATGGGGCAATCCTTATACGCACCCCTTATAATAAAAATGGCACCAGCATGGGTGATTGGGCCAACAAAGGCTGGCCATCACTTGTACAAGACACTAGAGGACGGTTCCAATCAGAGGGAAATGACACGATGTTCCGAGACGACCACATAGATGGCTATGACACTCTGGAATGGATCGCGGAACAAAACTGGTCCAATGGGAAAGTCGCAACCATCGGTGGATCTGCAACAGGGATTGTCCAATACCTCATGGCAGGAACAAACCCTTCAGCACTGTCCTGCCAATACATTGGTGCTTCGACACCAAACCTCTACACCACCATCTACCCCGGAGGCCAGTTCAGAAAAAATATGGTTGAAACATGGCTCGCAGCCCAAGGAAGTTCTTATCTGCTACCCGACATATGGGCTCACGAAAACTACTCACTTACATACTGGACAAATGTTTCACTTCAAGACAACTGGCAGGATGTTAGTATCCCTGCATTTCACGTAGGTGGTTGGTATGATTGTTTCTGCCAAGGACTTCTCGACGGCTTCATGGGATATCAATATCAGGGCGGACCAGGCGCCCAAGGCAAATCCAAATTAGTCGTCGGCCCCTGGACCCATGCACTTTTTGGGGAGCGATTACAAGGTGAACTCCTCTACCCTGAAAACGCAAAGGACACTTTCACCTCATACTATTGGGATGAGATGCTTGATCAGTATATCTTAGAGATATCCAACGATTTTGAAAATAGACCAACCGTAGTATACTACGTGATGGGTGACGTCACCACCGCAAATGCCCGTGGTAACTTCTGGCGATATGCTAATGGCTGGCCTCCCACCCATGTGGATGACCCATGGTATCTACATGATAATAACCAATTATCTACGACTTATCCAGCAAGTTATTCACCAAAGACCTATACATATAACCCAACAAACCCTGTTCCGACACGTGGTGGAACAAACCTGTATTATTTTGCCCCAACCTACGCAGGACCTTATGATCAAAGACCTGTTGAAAGCAGAGCGGACGTGCTGTTGTTCACCAGTGACGTCTTAACAGAACCGTATGAGGCAACAGGTCGGATAACAGCAAAACTGTATGTCTCCTCTAACTGCCCTGACACTGATTTTACGGTTAAACTCACAGACGTATACCCAGATGGACGCTCGATGCTCATCTGCGACGGAATCCTGCGCATGAGAAACAGAAACGGCTGTGATCACTGGGAGTTCATGAACCCTGGAGAGATCTATGAAATCGAAGTTGATCTTTGGAGCACCTCATATATATGGAACACTGGACACCGTATCAGAGTTGCGATATCCTCATCAAACTACCCACGATATCTCGCAAACCCAAATACTATAGACGGTATCAATCAGAATAGTGGATACACCATTGCACAGAACACCATTCATTTCGACTCTGAGCACCCCTCCGCTATCTACCTGCCACGCTATACTGGCAACTATGCGCCACAAAAACCACACATCACCGGACCCACATCAGGAAAAATAGGCGTAGAATACAATTTTACTTTCAACACCACCGATGTTGAGAACGAAGACTATCATCTGTACGTTGACTGGGGCGATGGAACAAACAGCAGCTGGCTTGGGCCGTTCCCCTCAGGACAGCAGCAAACACTCACCCACACTTGGGGTACAAAAAAACTTTTTTCAATCAAAGCAAAAGTAAAAGACGTCAATGATGATGAATCAGAATGGAGTACCCATGCCATTAATATCCCCTGTATAACCCAGGTAAAAAACCCATTTCTCCAACGACTCTTAGAAAGATTTCCACTGCTTTTCTTTCTTCTTCAGAGACTTTGGAGTCTGCTCCTCGGATCTTAACGGTCTTTCTTTCAGAAATAAATCAGTTATATCCTCTGGATGGAACCTACTGGACCATCGGGATTTTGCGGGTTACGTTATGCGTTATTAAGCATTACAAAAACAAAATGAACAATCATTCTAAATGATTTTATTTGGTGGGACTACTCTTTTTCCCCTTCTTCTTTCTCTTTTATTTGTATTCGCTGTTTCTCCACAAATTGCTTTGCAGACCCAAGCCAGAACTTAACAGAAGATTTTCTCTCGATCAAACCTGCGGTCGCGATCCTAGCAAAATCCTTATCATAAGTGATAATCCCCCGAACCTCTGGATGCTCGCAAGCAGCTTGAACCAATGAAAGATCAGCAATCGATGGTTGTTTTATGAAATTGGTTTTAATCTCGGTAAGATACCCTGGAATAACGCCGACATGGTACACCAAGAATTCCTTTGGCAGCTTTTTTTCTACCATTGAACCAACCTCATCGATGATCTGCTGAGTCGTCGCAGTACACCAAGAAGGGGTCTTCTTTGTAAGGACCGCATAGCAATATTTTCGACGTATATTTCTGCTGTCAAACGCATAAATCAGGATATTCGCATCGACTAAATATACATCATAGGCGATTTTCTTGTGAAGGTAATGGCGGTAGTTTAACAGCTTCCCACAAATACATATATTCTTTTTTCTTTGTTTTATTTGAATTCTGCGTTTACATTGTGGGCAGGTTACCTTCATAGTTCAATACTGTAATCAACAACGCTTTTATTTAATAATCCCTTTAAAATCATTCTTTTGGTGGAATAAAGATTACTGGAATATAAAACAATTTACCATTAAGGACGCATTCTATCGTATATTCCGTTCCCTTGGTATGTCGATAGATATGGCCTGTTAAAACTCTTCTGGCATTACACCAAAAAGAATCAAGTTATAACCTGATAGGTGTCATCCTTGATTAAATATTCAAAAATCTTCCTCAAATTTTGTAAAAGGAGCCAAACATGTTAAGTGCCTATACAACTACACGAACATCCCGTTCACTGCTTGCTTTCATGGTTGTCGCTTGTCATCACAACTGAAACAATAATACCTTTCGAAATCGTAACTTACTGTTTTTTCGTTCTTCCTAAATGCCTTTCCGCAACCAGCGCAATTCAATATAGGGTGTTTCTGAGGATTCTTTGGTTTTCTTTGCATTTGATTTACCATCCCACTTAATTTGAAGTTCAGCATGTATGAACATGCACTATTTATTCCTTTTCATTTTTGTTTTTCCAGAGAGACCAACCAAGCAAATTTTAAAAAAAATAATTACTCTGAAAAGGAAAAGGGTCTGGGCTACAAGTCTGGGAGGAAAGAATGCAAAAAAAGACATTCTAAAGAGCCCAAACCCATCGATTAATATAAATATATAATAGATAAATCTATCTGTTTTTTTAATGAAGAACAGATTTTTTAATTTTTCCACTCTTTTCAGATAATTTACACATCTTTAACCGAAAAAAACTCCAAATGTTTCACAAAAATACTTCAAAGTAAGAATCGCACACTTTCCACAACGTTTTTTTTATATACATGTATGAAAGGGAACACTACCAGTCAAGAGGACCCCAGTTGCGACTTTGACATTTCGGACACACATACGTCATATGACCTTTCTCAGACTCGATTTTCAAGGGTGCGACAAATTTCGTTTCGCATTTTTTGCATTTATAGAAGTTCACCATTTTCCAAATAAAGAACGAAACACAACTTAAAAAACTTTTTTTTCAACAACGATAAAACTCCACAAAAATCAAGCATAGACCCTATTTCAATAGTTATGTACCTAATCAAGCATTGTACGAGTGGATAAAAAAACAGTCAATAACGTATTAGAAAAAAAGATACATTTACAGGAAAACAACATAGAGAACAGAGATAGACACCTAAAGACACAGATATTAACCTCCTTTGCATTATCTCTCCATTGCTTATGGTTTTTCTCACAATTACGTTTTCACAGCTCTGTATCACCGTCTTAAAAAAGATGGTTATTGATATCCACCAATCATAAGGCTTGGGTCGCCGAGCAGTTGCCATTGCTGTACGGTCTTTTGGTCAATTCCATCCCAGCCGGAATCAACCCGCCAGTAGCTGTACTCCCAGGTCCAGAAATTGGAAATGTACTCCGAGATCGCTTGGATATAAAGCGTTCCTAGGATCGTGTCATTTCCTGCTGCATACACCTCACCATACTGTTTGTAAAACTCCGTGTTTAAATATCCATCACCAGGACCGATGGTACATACGTCACCTTCTGATCCCCAGCCATACCCGGTGTTACCCATGGTTGCAATTGATCCAGTATGAGGCATTTTCACCATGTACCAGCCCCAGCATTCAGGGAGAGGGGCACCATAAGTAAACATATACAACGGCAGCAATCCATCAAGTAAAGCAGGGATCATTGAGATGCTAAACATACTATTATGACAACCACCTACGCTTGTTACTGGTAGCTTATCAGTGTTTGTCAATTTCCGCATGGGAAAAACAGGGAAATGGAGAAATGGGAAATACCGTGACGCTTGAATGACAAGCAATCCTTCGACCTGACCGTACCGACGATTCCCCGGTATCCCTGGGTAATGGTCACCCCACCATCCTGGGGAACCATGACCTGAAAAATACGCAAGACCATAACCTGTACTAAACTCTTGTATGACGTCAGACTGTTCGAACCATTTGCCATTGGAGGTAAACACGCTGTTTGTCTTAAAATCATCAGGCATATAGGTAAGAGCCCCGCCACGTCCATAGAGGGTCTTTTCACCAACCACCCATTCCCCCTCATAATATGTCTGCATGCCTTCACGAGTGACGTTCAACACGATTACTTTATCAGCATTTTCTATCCAGAGATGCAGGTCTGTGAGATTTCCATACGGCTGCGGATCATAGCATTTCCCTCGGATGGTAAGCACACCTTCGACATAGGAGATGTTCGCCCACCAGAACAAATCGTTACAATAAGCCTCCCCGTCATTAGGGGTATAGGTATAATCGGTATTACCAAGAATGTTCTCATTTGAAACAGATACGATCTCTGCAATTGGAGGTGCAGGATACCCATCTTCCAATGCAGGATTCAAATGATCGTCATGATTAAAGGTGATATTTGTCGCAACGGACTTATCGATGATAACATGGATCTCATCTATTGGACCTGTTTCCATACCATTGAATGCTTGTGCATAAATCGTATAGGTTCCGTTTGCTAAACCGGTAGTGTCCCAATGGATATCCCAGTCCTCTTGGTCGAGGAACCCGTCCCCAGAGATTACGATGATCCTCTTAAGCCAGCTCTGGTCTGCAGGTTGTTTCTCATAATTAATAATCTTATCAATGACATTTTTTGCTTCGCGGGTATTCCTGCAGGCTAGTCTGCCAAACGCGACATCAGGATACAAATCCAGATCGTCACGCAAGTCATCTCCTGACCATTCTGCAAACACCCCGTTACTATTATTATCCCAGCTTGAAAAATTGCCATACAAATCATAGATATCCCCATAATACAGATCACAAATATACCCTGGTTCACCGCTGGTGAAGTTATAACTCTCATCACCATCCCACTGGAAATTCGAATATCGAACCGGAAGATGCCATGACATCGAGCCTTGGTTCTGATCATCTTTTGCTCTTGCGATGATATTTGATTTCAACCCACCGAATAGAAGAACATATTTCACGCCCCATTTTTCCAATGCATCCTTGATGAAATATTTTATCTTCTCTGGTTTGTCGACACCTGTATAGTTCTGATAAATCCCCTCGGTTGTCATAAAAACCGTCTGTACACCCATATCGATTTTATGGTTTACCAACCGCTGAATCTCTGTTGAGAAGACCTCAGGACCTATAATAACCAGGTCATAGATGCTTTTTAAAGGGAAGGGAGAGCTGGCAGATTGTTCATATTGGAGAACCATGGTAAACTCCTCTACGATTTGTAACTCACCAGAGACAGGCCGATATCGTAATGGGAATAGGTTCACAGTCACCAACGTCACATGCTCACCTGCGGAGTTCAGACCACATCCAGCATGCATACCGTACCATGCATCTGGGTATAGTGCATCATTTGCATACACTCTCGTATCCTTTTCCGATCGCAAAACCGTGTTTTCTTCCTGTGAATAGGGGACTGGTGCTGGTGCGGGTCTGATTTCTTTGGTTATCATCTGAGTCTGCACGCTTCCTGGTTGAACCTCTATCTTGATGTTTGTGACGCCAAACGGTAACTCGAAATGTTTTATTAACCGTGGAACCATTGGCTGACCAGGATTCAACAGATATGATTGCTGATCGTCTATCTGAACAAGAACATAGTCATTTATACTTTCCATAACTTGTAGCGATGAAACATCGACAGAAATAGATTTAACAATGGTCTGTACTGATGGCATAGTTGTGTTCCTTACGTTGGTTGCAATGGTCCCAAATCCACTTACGATTAAAACTCCTACAAAGAGAATACTTATCCATTTTCTCATAATATACGCCCCTAATCTTATATTACTATTATTGTATATATAGTATATAAACTATATTCCCCAAAAAAAGTATTTTTCTTAGGACACCTTTTTTTATGAATGATGCAGACTGAGTAACAAATCCTCTCAAGTATCTCTTTGAAGTTGCAGACGCAACGTTGCTTAAAGAAGCAGGCTCATCAAGGTCTTTAATATAGGGAACCGCTGCAGAAAGCTGTATAAGAGATTTAAAATTGGAAATCTTATTGGTTGCAGGGTGAAGGGTGTTTTCAGATACACGCTGATCGTATCATAATCACTTGGATTAATGGTATTGATCACCGTTATAGTACCATTAAACTCCGTGTTTTTTTCTAAGGGGGCGACAACCTGCACTTCGACAGTGATCTCTCCATCCTCAGGGGTAAGTCCCATACCACTGAGTGGTGTGAAGGTCCAGTCTCCCCAGTTAGGCCATTGGGTGATCTCCCAATCAAGCTCAGAAGAGGATTCTCCGATATTTCGTACCGTAAAGGTACCAGAGACGGCCGCTCCTGGTTTTATTTTTGTCCAAGTCAGTTCCCCATCACAGTCCAAATCAGGATAACTTGGTGTCCATCCTGTGGTATACCCCTTGATACAGAAATTGGCAGTGTGATCCCATGTCGGGTCAGTGAACTCATACCCATAAAGATCAAGCCAGGAAGACCCGCTTTTATAATAACTCTCCTCCTGGTTGGCAGCTGAAATCACCTCAGTACCCCGGTCGTTACCACCTAACAGTACTGCGACTTCGGAGGTTCTATCGATAGCTTGTCCACCTGAAAAGAGCTTCAAATAGATATAGAAATCATCACCTGCCTCGAACCCAACAGGACTGGGTAGTGAAACGGTATGATACCCTTTATAAGCGATAACACCGGTGATGGAACAGAGTTCATCTAAAAGAATGCCTCCCTCAAACCGATCATAAACTTTAACCTCATACATTACGTCATTTGTAGCGGTGTAGAAACTGGCTGCCTCCAATGCCTCGTCTCCATTTGTCACAAACGCATTAAACGCTTCACTAACGTCAGAGATCGTATCTCGCCATCCATGATAATCATAGAAATAGGTATAATTATATAGCATGAGTTCAACATCCTGAAAGGATACCGCACCCATCTCAAGATGTTGGCAACTATGTTTATCATAATATGAAATCCAGAAATACCCACCTTCAGGTCCCCACCCAGACCCCCAGCTGTTCTTACATAACCAAGCACCAGGGTTTGGTGCTTGCGTGACTTTGGCATCATCCCATCCAACGATAGCAATCGCATGGTTGGGATCGGCGGTGCTAGTCGGGGGTTGGTAATGAGCATAGTAACTTCCGTAATTATGAAGATAGGAACTTGAATAGCACATGCATGTTCCCATGACTCCCTCAGTCATGATCTTTTCCTTAATTATATTGATGTTACTGAGGTTTGAACCTGCGACATACCATTCAATATCACGGGGATAGAACAACTGATAGGAACTACTATATCTTGCTGGCGGAGACGAATACCATACACTATCATATTCAGTAGGGTCGTTCGCATCCTCACAATATACTGCTCCTTCCCCACGGGTGATATAGGCAGAGGTAATCAGATAATCTCCTCCTTCATGAACTGTTAGACCACTCCCCTGGTGATCATCGTTATTAAACGTATTAAACCCATTCCACCAATCAAGATGATACTCTGCAAGATTCGGTTCTTCAGTATGCCCAGTTGCGTTCCAGTTCCCTGTCATCAGCAAATTTCCCTCAAGGGCGGCCATTGCTCCATGAGTCCAACACGTTCCGCCAGTTTGATGCTTCACGGAGGTCACGTAGTTGATACCACTCACATTTCGTAGGTCAAAGGAGCTTGGAGGAGTTAGTAGAGGATTACTTGAATCAGTTTGCGTATGAGTTGCACATGATGTTTGATTTGTTCGTGTCCCATAAGTAAGGGCACTTGCTGGTGCGATGACAAGAAAAGCGATCATCGACACAAGACATATTTTCCAGATTACTTTCTTTCTTAACATTCTAATATCCCCATAATTTGTGTAATTCCTTTGTATTAGTTATTAAATATAGGTTCTCAATATATAAAGGTTCTTAAAAAAAATTAACAAATATTGCATTAAGGTCACTGTAATTTAAGAATATTATTACAAAAATTATAAAAAAACATTTTCAAACTACCTCAAACTAACCGATGGTCGTCTAGCATGATAAGGATTTAGTAAAATAACCCGACATGTTTTCCTGGTTTAGATTTGGGGTGCTTAATTATTTTTGTAAAAACACATGGTTTTTCACCGTGGTAAGCATAGGCAGTGCAATCATTAAGTTACGTTACCAACGATCATTTGTAGAAAAAGACATGGGTCAAACCTTTATCATGACAATCAGCATCATCTCAAGAATGATGTAGATTGCTATCTTTAGGATTGCTATAAATTAAGACAGATGAGATGCCAGGGTTTCTTTTCATCATTAAATCAAAGATATAATTAATCTTGGCCGAACTGATAATTTAATCTTAAATTTCTTTTAATTTGGTGGAAAATATTAAGAATACTTTAATATAGAATAAAACCTTCATATTAATAATTACGGAAAGGACAAAAATTAGGGGTTGAAATGAAGAATCAATTTATGGATATCATCAAAGAATCATGTACCTTTAATCCTGTCGATAGGCGTACTATGACAGATATCCACAAAACATCCTTTCACCAATATAGTCAAGATATCCTTTCTGCACTAATGATGAAGGACCATGGGGAAAACCTCCTTATCAAACCTCTTTGGGCAACATTATGGCCTGCAGGACCAGGAAATACAATGCTTCCCGCCATTACGCGAGTATTTCCTACCTCCTTTGATACAATAAAAAGGATCTGTAAGCCAGCGGCTTTTATTTAAAAAAATTGTTACCCATCAATTCTCTTTTCTCTGATCCTTCATCCCTTCCCCTGTTATATAACACAAACAATATAGTTAAAGGTACTTTAAATAAAAAATAATCAGAAGATTTTTTGATTAATGGATTTCCTCTAAATACTTTTATCCGTCTCCATTCTTTTGTTGAATATTTGATAGAAAAAAATGGAAAAAGGAGTAAAGAGTTTTTATGAGGGGATTACCCAGATACCAACAAGGAACCTTTTTGTGACAAGACCTTTAAATTCAGTAAATGGGAGATACCCACAACAGGGATATTCTCCATGAGTTTCATTAAGTATTTTCGTTGTTCTCTCCTGTCGGCTGATAGCACAGATTTCAATAACCTTCACAGGCAAGAATCGAAAACCTATTGGTAGATTTTTTTCAAGGCTAGTGATTTTACCAATGAGAATGATCCTTGATTTCATTAGAATTATTGGTATTTTCACCGCAAGGGTCGCCCATTCGCTTTCTGCTCCTATTATATCCTTTGCTTTTGCCTTCACCAAAAAGGTTTCTTTAGTCTGCCATGTGTGATTGACGATGATCTGTTCACTTGAATTAAAGGGTCCAAGCCACCCGGTGGTGTTCCCATCACCCCAGTCGACGAAATACTGCAATTCTTGGTTTTCTGCATCTGTTGTTTTTATGATATACTCATATTTCACGCCAATTTTCCCCTTCTCAGGTCCTGTGATGGTTGGTTTTCCTGGCGCAGTGTTATTCGTAATGCCGAGATATTCCTTTAGGAATTCGTCCCAGTGAGTCGCCATCGCAAAGTTCGTTGCTTCATACGGTGATGGCAGCGTAGGATAGCGTAAGCTATCGTTATAGTCCCCTGCGCGATGTGGGAAGTAAATGCTTAGTCCATGCGCAGGATCATTGGGTAGATGAACATTGGCAATTACTGCGGCATCCATCATCGTTTGTATCGTAATTTTTAGAGAAACAAAATCAGGGTGACTTATCGTGCAAAGATCTAAAAAATCATACAAATCTAAGTAATAATCGATCCACCAAAGTCTGGCGTAAACACGTGCACTTTCCAGAGCTGTTGCTATCTGGTTCTTATATGAATCAAGATACGTAAGGAAGAAGACACCTAACTTGTCAATCTCTGTCGTAATGTTTGGTAGAAGGCTAAGGTTTGTTGCTGCCATCGTTGTTTTCATGCGGTACTGTGGGTAATCATGAGGAACAAAATAGTTCACCATGGTAATGGCAAATTCTTGTGGGGCTACTGTTGGATTACTTTTTAGATAAGTGAACGATTGAACATATGGCCATTCAAAAAGCATAGCGCACTCGGGATACGCGATAAAGAAATCGACGCATGAGTAAATCTGGTATGCCACTTCCATGTTGCCTGTCATGCAGGTCTCGATACCAAGGATATCGAGTCTATCTGTTCCATTGGTAGTGATTTGATTTAGAGCATCAAGAAGTTCTGGCATGATAATCATCTGTCCTCGCCCATGGTCATCCCAGCAGATTCCTTGCCAGCCTGAGCCTTTGTTGCTTGAGATGAACAATGCATAGTAGGAGGAAGGGATTTCATTTTTCACTTTCGTTACATATTGGACTATCGTAGCAGGATCATCCATACTTGATTCTGATTCCCATGATTGTTGCATTAAGTTGGTTCCATTCAAATAATAGAGTCGTGTATCGCCGACTAGGTTTTGATCAATGAGCAGAGTGATTTGTATATCAGCAGTTGATCCCACCTGTCTGATATTTTCAAGCACTTGACCCTGAGCGGCAGAAAGGTTGTTGTCTCCCACAAGATACATCATAATAACCCATTCTACTGGTTCAAACGTTGGTTTTGTTTCAGTCTTGATAGTAGCCGCAACCTGCACTGCCCCACTGATACAAACAATCATCAGCATAACACACAATAATTTTTTCGCAACATGGTTTTGTTTCATGAATATTCCCCTAATTACACACAGTGGGTTATTTTTATATAAAGATTCTTTCAATTTTTTTGTACAAAAATACAATAACACATAAAAATATTTAATAACATGGAAAAATAATTCTTTGGAATATTACCATTCAGAGGCACTCGAATCATGAAAAGCTATATATGAAACATTTTCACTTCTGGTGTCGGCATAGTTGAATTATAGCCCCGTAGTGCAGCGGTTAGCACAAGAGACTCTGGATCTCTAGACACCAGTTCGAATCTGGTCGGGGCTGTCAGATGAGTGTGAGGACCATGGAATCAATTGAACAAGTTACAAAGGATTTCATCAGAGAAATCATCAATGAAAACATAAAAACAAATAAATACAACGGCCGGGTCCATACTCGGTTTCCCCCAGAGCCAAACGGCTACCTTCATATCGGTCATGCGAAATCGGTTCGACGACACGAATCCTGCAAAAGAAGAGGAGGAGTACGTTCAATCCATCATCGATAATGTCAAATGGCTGGGGTTTGACTGGGAGGACCGCTTATTCTTTGCCTCAGATTACTTTGATCAGATGTATGAATATGCTATTCAATTAATCAAAGCTGGAAAAGCGTATGTCGATGATTTGCCTGCTGATCAGATCACCGAATTTCGTGGGACCCTCACACAACCAGGGAAAAACAGCCCCTATCGTGATAGGTCCATAGAGGAAAACCTGAATTTGTTCCAACGAATGAAAACAGGAGAATTTCCTGATGGTCAGAAGGTCCTGCGCGCGAAAATCGACATGGCACATCCGAACCTGAATATGCGTGACCCGGTGATGTACAGGATCCTTCATGCAAGCCATCATCGTACTGGTGATAGGTGGTGCATCTACCCAATGTACGACTGGGCGCATGGCCTAGAAGATTCTATAGAGCGAATCACCCATTCGATTTGCACCTTAGAGTTCGAGAACCATCGCCCACTCTATGATTGGTTCCTCGATGCACTTGGAGTATATCATCCGCAGCAGATCGAGTTTGCCCGTCTCAATCTCACATACACGGTGATGAGTAAACGCCTGCTCTTTCAATTGGTCGAAGAAGGTCATGTCGCTGGCTGGGATGATCCACGGTTGCCGACGATTAGTGGAATGCGTCGTCGTGGGTACTCGCCTTCATCGATTCGGGCGTTCTGTAAACGTATTGGTGTAGCAAAATTCAACAGTATGGTTGATTTTGAATTCCTTGAGCATAACATCAGGGAGGATTTGAATAAAACCTCTCCACGGTTCATGGGCGTTCTACGTCCGCTCAAGATCGTTATTGAGAACTATTCTGATCAGCAGACCGAGGAACTTGAAGCGGTTAATAATCCTGAGGAACCTGCAAGAGGCACCAGGAAAATCCCATTTTCAAAAACACTGTTTATCGAACAGGACGACTTTATGGAAAACCCGCCGAAAGACTACTATCGACTCACCGTAGGCCGTGAGGTACGACTCCGCTATGCTTATTTCATTAAATGTCTTGAGGTCATAAAAAAGGACGGACGACCTGTCGAACTGCGTTGTTCCTACGACCCTGCAACCAAAGGTGGATATGCACCTGATGGTAGGAAGGTCAAATCAACGATTCATTGGGTGTCAATGTCACATGCTGTTCCTGCGGAAGTTCGATTATACGATAGACTTTTTACAATCGCTGACCCTGTTGGACAGAAGGGTATGGATTTTAAGGAATTCCTCAACCCACAGTCCCTTGAGGTTCTACGTGACTGTCGTATAGAGCCAGCGATGAAAACACTTAAGCCGTTTGAAAGGTTTCAATTTGAACGTCTTGGTTATTTCTGTGTCGACCCAGATACGACGAAAGACAACCTTGTTCTGAACAGGACCGTTGAACTACGCAGTAGCTGGACAAAACTACAAAAACAACGAAGAAAGAATCAAGAACCGTTTAATACTTGATGCATACCCTTAAATAAAATCAAAGATTCCTGGTATGAACATCTAGCCCCGTGGTGTAGTGGCAACATATTGGCCTTTGGAGCCAACGTCGGCGGTTCAAATCCGCCCGGGGCTGTTTTCTATTAACACGATTTTTTTTAAGCAAAGGAAGGGGAAAAGTTGTTTCTTCCTTTTTTAAAAGAGACAGATATCTGGAGGTTTTTTCTCTCGTTGATATAAGTATATGTTTAAATACACCATGGTGCATACAAGCGCATAATAAGGATGTAATAACTATGTATAGAGAAGACCGACGCGGTCGTTTTGGCGGACCACGAGAAATGCATAAGGCGACCTGTGCAGATTGTGGCAAAGAATGTGAAGTTCCTTTCAAACCAAATGGAACGAAACCTGTCTATTGCAGGGAGTGTTATCAGCAACATCGACCTAAGAGATTTTAATAAAAATTAAACAATTCTTTGATTCATCATTTTTACGAAATCTTTTTTTCTTCTTTTTTTAGCTTTTCTTTCATACCAATGAATAAACAGAAGATTTTTTATAACAATTGCTGCTTGATGCACATATGGTCTCATTTGCAGGGTTTGGAAGCGATAATCACTCCGGTGTGCATTCTGATATTCTTGCTGCTCTTCACAGTGTCAATAATGGTTATGTCGTTGCGTACGGTCATGATGACTATACCAAAAAAGCTTTGGAGCAACTTAAGGAAACTTTCGGGAGACAGACCAAGATTTTTTTTGTGTACAATGGTACCGCGGCAAACATCCTTGGTTTGCGAAACGTCACCGACTCGTTTCATTCTATCATCTGTGCAGAGAGTGCGCATCTTTGGGTCCATGAATGTTGTGGTCCTGAGAATTATATTGGATGTAAACTGCTGACGATTCCAACGACCGATGGGAAGCTTACCGTCGATCTGGTTGAGCCATCAATCATCGGTCAGGGTGATCCTCATATGGCTCAGCCTCATATTATTTCTCTTACGCAGGCAACAGAACGGGGGACGGTATACCGCCCAAAAGAGATACAGAAACTTGCTGACTTTGCCCATACCAAAGGAATGCTTATTCATATGGATGGTGCTCGGTTGTGTAATGCCGCAGCGTTTCTGAATGTCGGTTTAAATGATATGTGCGGAAAGGTCGGAGTGGATGTCTTGTCATTTGGTGGGACAAAAAATGGGATGATGTACGGAGAAGCAGTGGTGTTTTTCGACAAAAGTCTTGCTAAGAATTTCGAGTTCATAAGAAAACAGGGGATGCAACTGACCAGTAAAATGCGGTATATCTCCGCGCAGTTCTCCGCGTTTCTTGACAACGACCTTTGGCTGCAGAACGCCTTGCATGCAAACAAGATGGCCCAACTTCTCGCAAGACAACTGGAAAACGTCCCGGGAGTGCAGGTAACGCAAAAGGTGGAAACAAATATGGTCTATGCGATAATTCCTA
>LSSI01000064.1 GCA_001595945.1 Thermoplasmatales archaeon SM1-50 | reverse complement strand
AAAAGTTCAAGCGAAAGATGTACACGGTGCGTTAAGCGACTGGTCACAACCACTCAATATAACAATCGTTTTGAACGATGCGCCAAATACACCGACAATCGAAGGCCCAGCGACCGGCAAACCACTCACACCTTATTTATACAAGATGCAAACTTCAGATATCAATGAGGACGATGTCTATTACTACATTGATTGGGGAGACGACAGCAACAGTAGTTGGATGGGACCCTATAGCTCGGGTATGGAAGTCACCACGACACATAGCTGGATTAAACAAGGAACGTATATCGTAAAAATCAAAGCAAAAGATGTACTCGGTGATGAAAGTGATTGGGGAACACTTGATGTAACTATTCCAAGAACATTTGTAGTTAGTGTTAAGAACATACTCCATCAATTATTTGAGCGATTCCCATATCTCTTCAATCTTCTCCAATATCTCATGGATCATTAAATCATTTTAATTTTATTTTTTTCTTCTCACATAATTGATAGTTTAGAGTCGGTTCTATATATTTTTGAAATTTTCTGATAGTACAAAAAATCTTGTGTTTGTATTTCTAAGATTAGACGCAATGATTTTTTAACATCACATAAAAATACAATTATAAACACAACATATAATTAATACTAATTCGAATTATTTATTGAATCTGAACGCCACAATATATTTGTTTTTGTAAAACATTTTTACAAAAATTATAGCAGAAGAATTAATAGAATTATGAGCAATCACCATATCAATTTTTATTATGATGAATCATAACTATTTAAAATAATTTATGAAGCTAAAAATTTTTTTATTTTAGATCATGTAATGATGCTCATCAAAATACATAAAATAAAAAAAAAAGTTTTAAAAAAAAAATAATTGAAGAAGAAACAGTGATTAGTTGTAAAAGGAAAAAAAAATATGGTTATTTCTCCTTATTTCTTCTTCTTTTTGACGGTCTTTTTCTTTGCTTTCTTTGTCTTCTTTGCGGGCATTGCCATCTCTCCTCCTTTTTGTCTTTTAATAGTTGATATCACGTTGATGATTAAAAATGTTTTGTTCCAAAAAAAAAAACACATGTTAATATGCAAAGGAAAAAAAATTTGAAAAAAATTATTCTGAGTTATGAAAAAGGAATGAAAAAAAAATATATTATTTCATTCTACTTGTTTTAATAGGTGTGGGATTTTTGAAGTGAATACAACAAGAACAACCCATGCAAGCACTATCGCAGCGGTCATCGTTCCACCGACTATCGCCAATTCCTCAAGCATCATCGGGATATCTGCAGGGTTCTGCATAGCTGTCAGAAACGGTGGGTATAATAGGATTTCTCCGTGTGCAATGTGTTCGATTGCAAGCATGGCAACTCCACCCCACAGCATGATGTTTAACCAACCGATTTTCAATGCTGCTGGAATTTTTTTTCTAAATATAGTCGTAATAATTCCTGTTGCCATCGGTGCTAAAAAACACGCCATTTTTTTACCTCCTTTCTAAATTTTGTTTTGGTTTTTTTATGATAAGAACAACTAGCCATATAAGAAAGACAGGAATAAGCATAACAATTCCTAGTGCTATACTATTGTTGATAAATCCGTCTGTCTCCATTTTAAAAAATGATCCAGTTTCATAACCTACAATGTGATCAACAAGTATCATTAATGATGCGCCCCAGAGCATTAAACTAAGCAAATCAAGCTTATAGTTTTTTGGTACTACATACCAGAGAATTGTCGCACCGATTGCTACAACTAGAGTCGTAATAAACCACATGTATTATCCATGAATATAATCAATGCTATAAAAGGGTTATGGTAACAAAAAAAATTTTTTCGTGCTACTATATTCTGAAAAATATATGAGTTATTAACAACAAAATCGATACCTACTTCACCCCCTACATATTTGCTAAATACGTTTGGCCGAAACAGATACAACCATCTCCTGCAGGTAGATCTCTATGGACTAAAACACCGTGTGTAAGCATATACTCGGAAATCATTTTATTATAAGCAACTCCACCTGAAAAAACAATGGGCATGTCTTTCTTTTTCAATGTTTTTTTCGCTATCTCAAAAAGTCCCTTAGCAAGATATAGTTGAGCTGTTGCTGCAAGTTTACCTTTCTCTTTTTTATTCCCAAGAAGAAACTCAAACAAGGGGGTTGTCATTAAAATTATCTTTCCCTGTTTCTGGGAAAAAACTGGTTCGAATTCGAGCGGTGTAGTGGCCATACTCTCCAGGATCATTGCTGGTCGTCCATCATACGTTCTCTCATTACAGAACCCTAAAAACGCAGAAACTGCATCAAGAATCCTACCGGTGCTTGTTGTGTAGGGTATATTAAAATTATTTGTTAATAATTTGAGATAGATCTTGTTTTCTTTTTGATCAAACATCTTTAATTTTATAAGTTCTTTTTCAGTCAATATTTTGGAAAGAATGCCAAAAAGCATTTTTTTTGGATATATCGCTGCGGAATCACCACCTAGCTGTGGTTGTTTTTCAAGATGGCCTACTCGTGTGAATATATTTCCTTTTTGAACGGAGAATATTTCTCCACCCCACAATTGCCCATCATCACCATAACCTAAGCCGTCCATTGCAATTCCAACATAATCAGTTATATGGTGTTCAGCTGCGACACTTGCGATATGCGCTTTGTGATGTTGTATTGGAATTAACTCTGCGTTGTATCTTTTTGCCAATTCTTTTGCAAAATTTGTGGAGTGATAGCTTGGATGAAGATCGCAGGCAATAAGCTGTGGTTGTAGTCTGCTGAGATGAACGAACGTCTTAACAGCTTTTTTTAACATAGAGTATGTTTCATAGTTTGATGTATCACCTATATATTGAGAAAGATAACATTTATTTTTCTTAGTTGTACATATGACGTTATTAAGCTCAGCACCGACTGCGATAGTATCTTGACATGGTATCGGCAATAGAATGGGAAGAGGCGTATATCCCCGCGAACGCCTGAGAAAGAATGTTGTATCATGAATAACCTTTACAACGGAGTCATCACATCTATTAACAATCCGGCGTTCATGAGTCAGGAAATATTTCCCAATCTTTTCAGTGGTTGATATGGGTTCTCCGGGGATATTGCTCGATGTCATTACGAGAGGCTCATTGATAAAATTAAACATTAGATAATGCAATGCGGTATAGGGTAACATAACACCGATGGAATCCAACTCCGAGATGATTGTGAAAGCATCCTTTTTTTTCTTTTTTAGTACTACGATAGGGCGTTGCGGAGATTCTAATAATTCTTTTTCTTTTCTAGAGATGTACACAAACTTTTCAGCCATTTGAATATCTCTAACCATGATAGCATATGGTTTATGGGGACGGTGAAACAGTTTTCTTACTTCCAAGACATTTTCATCATTACAAAGAGAAGATGTATGAAACCCTCCAATTCCTTTAATTGAAATAATCTCCCCAGATTTGATGAGTTTTATTGCCTTTTCTATTGTCTCAATATCGGTGGAACCACTGATGTCTTTTATATCATTGAAAAGACGCAATTTTGGACCACAGTTTTTACATGCAATTGTCTGTGCATGATATCTTCTGTTTAATGGGTCGGTATATTCGCGTTTACATTCATTACACATCTTGAATTGATGCATCGATGTAAATGGCCGATCATATGGATAGTCTTCTATCATAGTGAATCGTGGTCCACAATTCGTACACGTAATGAAATAATACTCATGGCGTCTGTTGTTTTTATCTCGAAGTTCTCGTACACAATCAGAACAGAGAAAAATGTCAGCAGGAAGTTCTGTTTCTCCTTTAGAAACTGCACTTTTAAGAATTGAAAAATCAGAAAAAATTTTCCTTGATTTGAATTCCGTAACCGTATATTCCGAGATTTTAGCCAGTGGAGGTAGATTAGTAAGTTTATTGATGAAATCTCTGTCATTAATAATAATCTCAACACCATTTCCAGTGTTCTTTACCGATCCAACGAGTTTATGTTGGATTGCTTTCCTATAAATGTATGGTCGAAATCCAACACCTTGGACAATGCCTTGAACGAATATTTTATACATCATTTGCATACTTTATAGATATATAATATATAAAACAATATTTAAAATGAGTTAACCTTATAAAATTTTATGTTAACTATAAAAGAATGTTTTGATTCTGAAAAAAAATCTCCATCAAAATCTGATGTTCTTTTTAATAAAAAAAATCCATAGGTGTTATCATCCTTATTGATAAATACTATAATAGTCAATATGAAGATAAAAACAAGTTTTTCTCAGATACAAGAGATTAAGGGGTAAGTCGTGATCTATCACGAGGGAATAAAATACATTCTCGTATATTACTGATCTCTAAAAGTTCCATTAAGAACCGTTCGATACCGAATCCAAACCCGCCATGTGGTGGCATTCCATAACGGAATGCATTAAGATAAGCATAGAAATCCTGTGGGTTGAGATTGCATGCTTTCAACCGTTCTTTTAATAAAGTAACATCATGGATCCGCTGACTCCCAGAGGAAATCTCAACACCTTTACATTCCAAATCAAATCCACGGGAATACTTATCACCAGAGGGCATGGTATAAAAAGGCTTTGATTCCAAAGGATACTTCGTTATAAAATAAAAATCAATTCCTTCCTTTTTCATGATATCTCCAAGAAGTCGTTCATCTTCTGTACTAAAGTCCATCCCCCATTGAATCGGTGATTGCCGCTGCTGTATTTTATTAACAACATAATCATAAGTAAGTCGGGGAAACGGTATCTTCGGGATGGTAACAGTCTTTTTAAGAATATCCAACTCTTCCGTACATTCACTGGCACGTTTCCACATTGCATGCACAAGATTTTCGAGAATCCTCATGACATCTTCCTCGTCTTTAATAAATGCCATCTCGACATCAATAGCAGTAGACTCATTGAGATGTCGTCGGGTGTTATGTTCCTCTGCCCGGAAGTACCATGCGATTTCATAAACTCGGTCAAGACCAGTTGCCATTAAACCCTGCTTGTACAATTGCGGTGACTGAGCAAGAAATGCTTCTTTTTCAAAATACTGAAGTTTGAACACATCGGTGCCGCCCTCAGATGAACTTGCAATAATTTTTGGTGTATGTATCTCAAGGAACGATTGAGACCGGAGATATTCATGTGCGACGGCAAGCACTGCATTACGTATTTTAAAAATCGCTTGTGTTTCTGGCTTTCGCAAATCTATAATCCTGTTGTCAAGACGTGTATCAAAATCAGCCTCGACTTTGTCAACAACCCCAAGCGGCAACGGGGTTTCAGAAATTGACAGAATATCGACAGAATCCGGGAGGATCTCATAGCCATTTCGAACCTTCCCATTTTCCTTACACAATCCTTTAACAGAAATGACTGACTCCCGCGGTAATGATATAAATTTTTCAAAAAGCTCAGGGATCTTCTTTTTAAGAATCGTCAGTTGTAGTGTACCTTTCTTGTCACGTAAAATAAGAAAAGCAATCGAACCCAGATTCCTGGTGTCCTCAACCCAACCTGCAACAATCACTTTAGAATTATACTCAGTTTTTGTAATTTCTTTTGAATAATGGCTTCGATACATATGACACCTCGTATCAAGACAAGGAATTTAGTCTTTTTGAAAGAAAAACCATGACTTCTCCGAGATTTTTTTTGTTGTCCCAACCTTGTACTATCTTACTAAGGTCACGTCGTTTCGTGTTTTTAAAAACATGAATCCATTGTTCAATCCGCGGGACCGCTCTTATGACATTATCAACAATAGTGATGGTCGCAGCCTGAGCTGTACGGGAGAGAGGGTTTAAATCAATAGCAATTATGGTTTTTCCCATCCTCTGAAGGGCTTGGCAGCGATCACCGTCCTCAAGAGGGACAAGAACTACATCTGCGATAAAAATACCTTCCTTTGAGCAGTATGCGCGATTAGAATCTAAGCCCGGGATTTTGGCATTAGGATTCAATCCATAGATGGTTTTTATCCCCTTCTTCCGAAGCATCGCAGCGATTTTTCTGAGGCGAACGAGAGAGGGGTGAAACAAGTTAATTTCAAATTTCGCGGGAACAGCCTTCGCCAGAGAGATACATTCATCGGCAGCCAAAGCAGCCACGTTTCCATTGATAGAGATTATGGGGTTTGTTGCACATATCAACGCTGCAGCTGCAGTTTTTTCAGCGGCATCAGCGGGAGGAATGGTAGTCTCACCAAGCAGATAATCAAATGCTTCCCCGCGACCATGTGCAATCAAACCTGTTTCATGAATAAGCCCTTTCTTCATTGCTTCCGATATCACTTCACGGGTGACCAATGAGTGATACCGCGGGTGGCTCTTGGGAATCTTCTTCATACTTGTAATATAAATAACTTCATGTCCTTTTTAAAAGTTAGGAAGAAAAGAAGTGAAAAGAGAGGTGACGAAATGTATTTTTTATCCGTACATCTCTGGCTGTGGGATCTGACTTGCACCGGAGACGATCGGTTTTGCCTGTTTGTGGAATTTCTGGAGTTGCTTTTCAATCCGTTCTGCTTCATCATATAACGGACCGACATTGATCTCAATACCAACGACAAGGGCAATGACATTAATAGCTGAGGCGGCAGCACGGGCGTCAGGATAGTTCGGATGCGCCTCGGCAAGTATCGATATTACGTCAAAATTCTCATGTTTTCCTTTATTTAATAACACTCCAGATACACCAGCGATGATCCCATTTTTAAATTGTGGGATATTTTTCGCCACAAGCGTTGTACGAGCATTTTCTGTTGAGCCGATTGCATAAGCATCGACAATCATCTCCTCTTCTTCAGAGCCTTTCCCTTCAACGACCATTCCTTCAGGAGAGATCATCAATTTACAGCCTTTTTTCTTCGACCAAACCATAATTGCATTTGATAAGGAGTTAATCAGGTTGGGTTTTGGTTTAAACTCAGAGACAAAGACTGCAAGTTTCTGTCCATTTGACAACATTCCCCCATAGATACGAACAGGTGAGAGTGGCTCACCAGTGTGAACAACAGAAAGTGTTGGGAAATGCGGTGACTCCATCGCCCCAATTTGTTTTAAGCCTAGTGCATCGATCATGTAATTTGCCACAATCGTACTAACAAGACCAATGGACGGAAATCCTGCAATTACTGAACCGTTTGTCAAATCCATCTCTTCAAAATCCACGATTTGAATGTCTTCCAACTGCATCACCATGTATTATACACTGTAATCAGTCCATAGCATTTAAACCTAATTGGTTGAAAAAAACACAAAAGCATTTAGCCTTTCACAACTCCTAGCGGTAACAGCTTTACGACCTTTGAGGAAATCCCGGCACCATGGGTGACGTTCACCACTTCACTAACATTTTTGTAGGCATCTGGTGCTTCCTCTGCCATCACTTTCCAACTCGCAGGATGCGCATAGATACCTTTCTGTTTTAATTGGTTTATAATCTGTTCCCCACGATATCGATGGACGGCTTGTGTCCTTGACATGACTCTCCCTGCCCCATGGCACGTGGATCCAAAGGTCTCCTCAGATTCTTTTGTACCTCTGAGGAGGTAGCTTTCTGTTCCCATATCACCTGGGATTAAAACCGGCTGCCCAACATCACGGTATCTTAATGGAACCTCTTGTTTATCTGGTCCAAAAGATCTAGTGGCACCTTTGCGATGAACATAGACTTTTTTTTTCTTGCCTTCGATTTCATGTTCTTCGAGTTTCGCAATGTTATGGCATACATCATAGACAATTCCCATATCAAGGTCCTCAGCACATTGATGAAGTATTTTTCCAAAAGATTCTCGTACCCAATGTACGATCATCTGTCTATTGCACCAGGCGAAGTTCGCAGCACAGGCCATCGCCTTTAAATAATCTTGTCCTTCTTTTGAGGTAACGGGTGCACAGGCAAGTTGGCGATCCGGCAACCAAATATTATATTTCTTTACTGCTTGCCCAAGAACACGCAGATGATCAGTACAGACTTGATGGCCGAAACCACGGGAACCTGTATGAATCATCACCATAATTTGACCAATGTTCTGTATTCCAAAAGCCTTTGCCGCTGATTCATCATAGATTTCATCGACTTTCTGAATCTCTAAAAAATGATTGCCTGCACCAAGTGAACCAAGCTGCGGGGCACCGCGCTGTTTTGCTTCATTGGAAACCTTTGAGATGTCCGCATAGTCTAAACAGCCATGTTCCTCGATATATTCTGGATCTTCTTTCCACCCATAACCATTCTCGATAGCCCATTTTGCGCCTAGTTTTAATACGTCATCCAATTGTTTTCTATTCAGATGAACCTTTGCCTTTGAGCCAAGACCAGAAGGGACATTAATAAACATCTCGTCAACAAGATGTTGTATCTTTTGTGAATCTAAATCCGTGAAATGTAGATTTGTGCGCAACAATCGTACACCACAGTTGATGTCATATCCTACTCCCCCAGGAGAAATCACACCGTTTTCTTCATCCATTGCTGCAACTCCACCTATAGGAAACCCATATCCCCAGTGTATATCCGGCATCGCTAGTGATTTTCCAACAATACCCGGAAGCATGGTCACGTTTGCGACCTGCTCTGGTGCGTAATCCATACGAATCGATTTGATCATGCCATTGGTCGCATAAATAACTCCTGAGGTCTTCATGTGAAGATTGTTTTGTACTCCTTGATAATTTGAAGGAATTTCAAAACGAAAATCGTTCATCTTCAATAACGGACCGTTCCAATTCATAGTGACTCTCTAGATGCAAATACAAAGAAGCATTTATAAACACTGCGAGGAACAAATTATCGTATCTTTTTTAGATAGGGGACTCCGGTTTTTTTGTTGATCGCAATGTGATACCCCTCCGGAAGTTGAGCGGGTCGCCCCTTGGTTGGTTTTTTCCTACTGAAGAAATGAATCGTTGTTTTTTTCCTGTTCCGTGATGTTATGTCTCTTTTGAAGAGTGTGTATCCCTTATACGTGCACACAGTAGAAGATGATTGTTTGAGTTTTTTCTTCATAGGATATGATTCCCATTCAGCAGTATCTCGGAGCTTACTTTTTGTTGATTTTTTCTTGGTGGTTTTTTGCTGTAAGGGAACAAACTCTTGAGAATCGGAGATGATTATTTTATGTTCGATTTCTTTTTTAATTTGTTTAGCCAGTTTTCGTCCTATGCCGCGGATTTGAACAAGATCATTTAGGGTTGCATCCTTTATGTTTTCTATGGAAAAATACCCATGAGTATAAAGCATCTCAGCGGTTTTTTCATCGATGCTTTCAATCCCTTTAAAGGCATTAAAGTTAACCTTTATCCAAGGAGTTTCAGTGGTGCTTCCAGTTTCTGAAGCCACTTGGACGTGCTGTTGTGGTGGTGGGCCAAAGGGTTGTTCTTCTAAGGTTTGTCTTGTGAGTCGTTCCTGTATTTTTTGTTCTTTTTTTAAACGTTTTCGTTCTATTTTTTGAAGCTTTTTCGCTTGATGTTCTTTTGCTCTTTTTGCTCGTATTACCTCGCGTGTTTCTGATTTTGATAAAATTTGGAATGATGGTTCTGTTGGTTCTTCTAATGAACCACCAACAGCTAGTCCAACGGGTTTTTGTTTTCCAGGTAATGGTTCTTTTTCTGGTTGATCTTCTGGTTTCTCAGGAGTTATCGGAACATTAACTTGTTGAAATTCTGGTACAGCTTCATCAATAAGATGTTCATCAGGTTCTGATGGTTTTGATTCTTCTTCTGTCACCGGCTGCCACTCAGGAAGCTCTTGCTCAGGAGCAGAGGTGTCATCGTATTGTCTCTGCTGTTCTGTTTCTTCAGAGGGCAAGGAATGTTCGAGAGGGGTAACTTCTACAAATTCAGGGATATCTATTTCAGCTTTTTCAACTTCGAAAAGATCCTCGGAGTCAAATGAGATATCCTGCGATAAAACCTGCTTAATGGGTTTGGATTCAGATACTAACTCAAATTTTGGAAGGGAGGGAGAAGGTTCAATGTTTGGCGGTGGTATGATAAAACGAGGAGTAACAGGCTTTATTTCATGAATATATACCCGCGGTTCCATGGAGGTTGATCGAGGGAAAAAACCAGCAAACCGCGATGGAGTTTTTAAAGAATCTCCACGTAATCTTCTACGGACAGATTCGAGGGTTTTTGCATTTTTTAAGAGGAGAGACTCAAAAGTAGGGTCTGAAGAGTTGTCTAAGATCCTCCGCAGTTTTGTTAAATCATCTACTTGAGTTTTTTTCTCTTGAGACATATTATTCAAAGAGTATAAGATTCCACTTATATTAATAAATTTCCTTCTATAGCCCTATTTATTATTAAATATTATATATAAATGTATAAAAAAGGTTATTAAACATTCACTTCATACGTTTTATTTTGAGATCAATGAACTTCAAACACAGGGACATTATTTCAATTAAAGATTTTTCAAAAGAAGAAATTGACTACATTCTTCAATACGCTAAACGAATGATCCCTTACGCAAAGGGTGAAAAACACACAACTCTTTTACAACAACATATTCTTGCAACCCTCTTTTTTGAGCCCAGTACCCGAACAAGACTTAGCTTTGAAAGTGCCATGCATCGACTGGGTGGCAGTGTCATTGGGTTTTCAGACCCAAGTGGAACTTCGCAGAGAAAAGGTGAAAGTCTCGCGGACACCATTCGCATGGCGGATTCCTACAGTGATGCTATCGTAATCCGCCATCCCCAAGAAGGAGCAGCGCGACTCGCTGCAGAATTTTCCGATGTACCGATTTTAAACGCAGGTGACGGTGCAGGTCAACATCCGACACAATGCCTTCTTGATTTATTTACAATATTAACTGAGAAGAAGAAAATTAAGAGTAATAACATCGTTCTTCTTGGCGATTTGAAGTATGGGCGTACTGTCCATTCGCTTGCCTATGCGTTATCGTTATTTCAGGCGAATTTGACATTTGTTTCGCCTGATACATTAAAGATGCCAAAAGAAGTTATCAATGAATGTAAAGAATTTGGGGTAGAGCCGCTAAGCACTTCAAACCTGGAAAAAGCGATAAAAGAAGCAGATGTTTTATATGCGACACGAATCCAGAAAGAACGTTTTCCTGATGCTGAGGAGTATAACCGTGTAGTTGGTAGTTACAAGGTTAACAACACGTTACTACATCAAGCAAAGAAAGATCTTATAGTAATGCATCCTTTACCAAGAGTCGTTGAAATCGATCCTGAAGTGGATCAGACACCCTATGCACTCTACTTTAAACAAGCTTTCAACGGCATCCCAGTACGAATGGCGCTTCTTTCTTTGATATTGTGAGGTAAAAAACTATGAAAGAACTAAAGGTAACGCCGATAAAAAATGGAACAGTGATTGATCATATCACCCCAGGACATGCGTTAAAGGTATTACATGTGTTAAAAATCCCAGAATCGACCGTTTCTGTCGTAAGTATTCTTATGAATGTCAATGGTAAGAAAGGAAAAAAAGATATTGTAAAGGTTGAGAACCGAGAATTGGATCCAAAGGAAGTAAACAAAATCGCATTATTAGCACCAAAAGCAACAATTAACATTATCCGGGATTACGAAGTCGTAAAAAAATACTCTGTGCAACTCCCAACGGAAGTCATCGGTCTTATCAAATGCTCAAATCCAACCTGTATCTCAAATGCACGCGAACCAGTCGAAAGTAGGTTTCATGTAATCAGCAGAGACCCCCCACGCATCAGATGTTACTATTGCGAGCGGGAACCAGATGATATCACAGTCGGCATTATCTAGCTTTTTTCCGTTGTTTTTCTAAAAGATCTTTTGCGTAATCAAGTTTGATTTTGCCGTCCACAATAAGTTTGTCTGCGAGTTTTTCGATTTCATCTCCTTTCGCACCTGCCATGACCGCGATGTTTTTCGCATGTAAAGACATATGTCCCTTTTGAATACCAACTGTTGATAAAGCAAAGACCGCAGCGAAGTTTTGCGCCAGACCAAGACTTGCAACAATCTCAGCAAGCTGCTGTGCAGTTTTGATCCCAAGGATTTTTCGACACAGTTTTGCCTTAGGATGCATATTCGCGGCGCCACCAACCACACCGACAGCCATAGGTAATTCGATTTCACCAACTAAATCACCGTCTTTGTTCTTATAATAGCTAGTAAGTGATGTATAATGACCATTGCGTGCTGCATATGCATGTGCACCGGATTCAATGGCGCGAAAATCATTTCCTGTGGCGATAATCAAGGCATCGATGCCGTTCATTATTCCCTTGTTATGGGTCGCTGCCCGATAAGGGTCGATAGAGGCAAGGACGTATGATTCAAGAAACGCGTCAACAACATGGTCCCCACCCATTTTCTCCTTATCAAAAATCGCGATTGCTTTCACCAGTCGTTTATCCGCAAGATTTGACAGAATTTTAAGACGAACCTTCCCACCAGAAATCTCCTCTAACATAGGAGCGAGCGCTTCACACATCGTATTAACAGCATTTGCCCCCATCGCGTCGCGTACATCAACAACAAGATGGGTTACAATCATAGGACCAAGTGAGCTATCAAGGATTCTGACTTCCAAGTCCTTTGCACCACCACCGAAATCAACAAGGATTTTGTCTTGCGAATTCGCTAGTTTTAAAAGTTGTTCCTTATGCTTAAGTATACTTTGAGCAGCAGAGGCAACGTCATTTACGTGTAACAATTGCAGCTGACCAATCATAAGCGGTTGGGAACATGTTGCAGAAAAACCCCCTTTGATACGAGCGATTTTAGCAGCATTACTTGCTGCAGCAACAACACTTGATTCTTCTGTAGCCATGGGAATGAGATAGTCTTTGCCGTTGATAAGAAAATTCATAGCCAACCCAAGTGGCAATTCAAAAGTACCAAAGACATTTTCAATCATACGATCCGCTGTTGTGATGTCTAAAGATGAAGTAAATATCTTTGTATCTTCTTCAGTTAATTGTGCGAATTGTGAGACGAATTCTCTTCGTTTTTCAATCGAGAGTTTATAGAACCCTGAGACAACAGATGTTTTTTCAATATTCGACATATTTTTCATGCCTCCATATCAATCATTTAAGAAAAGACTTCATCGTTTTTATAATTGTTTGTCCTTCTGATGAAGTTTAAAACGATTAAAAACAATATTGTTCCCATACATAATCTTAACAATACGATGATACGGAATAGAAGCAGATGTCGTCTCAAGAAACGATTTGCCAATTCCAGTAATTTCAACACCAGAAATGCATTTCATATTACGCAACGCACCACGATGAATATACCATACTGTGACGTCCCGTAAATCCTTTGTCCATTTGATTTCGTTTAAAATCTCCCGGATATGCGGCATCTATACCAACGACCGGATGCTATAGAGCGATTGTATGAGGTGATGATTACCGTTGGTTTCAACGATAGGTCCATGACCAGGATAAAGAGATTTCACGGTAAGTTTTGATAATTTTTCTATAGAATGGAGCAATAACTTGAAATCACCACCAGGAAAATCGTATCGACCGAAACCTCCATGGGAAAAAATCGTATCACCGGAGAAAAGGACTTTGTTGTCTTTGCTATAAAAACAAAGGCTACCAATGCTATGACCTGGCGTAAAAAGGACATGGAAGAAATCATCTCCAATTGTTATTGACTGGTTCTCGGTTAGTGGAATATCCACATCAATCTTAGGCATAATCCCACCAAGCATCTCGGCAAACGTACTTTTCCCCTTGCTTAGTTTGGAGACTAAATCCTTATGAGCGAAAATCTTTGCAGCCCCCTGTGTTGCCGTAAGAATGTCTTTCACCCCACCAACATGATCATAATGCTCATGGGTCAGAAGTATCTGCTGAATTTCAGTCAAAGGAACTTCTGTTTGAATTTGTTCAATAATCATTGTAGAGTAAAAACCAGTCCCAGTATCAATAATCGTAGGAACCTTCCCACCAACAACATAGATGTTAGAATCATAATTTCTACCAGGTATCGTAAAAACATCCATAGACAGCTAGACATCGCTTTTAAGGAAATAAATTTATCGAAATTTTAGGGTAAAAAAATTTTATAAAAAATCTCTATAATAGTAACAATTAAATGCAACATACCGATTACCAATTAACTTGCGGGGAGTTTAATTATGAATAACGGAAATATTGTTCATGTCGTAGGAACGGGTACAATAGGAGAACCATTAATTGGATTGTTATGCGACGCGAAAGATGATCTTGGAATCGATGAAGTAACATTTTATAAACACAGCCCCACACTCGAAGACCGGCCAAAAATGAAAGGATTGATTAACAGAGGGGCAAACCTCTCTGTTTCTGATGGTAAAGTCAAGGAATTCCAAGAACTTGGACTCGAACCAATGTATAATGCGGAAGAAGCAATCAAAAGAGCTTCTGTTGTTATCGATTGCACTCCAAAAGGAACTGGACTGATGAATAAAGAGAAATATTACAACAAACATAAAAGCAAGGTCAAAGGATTCATCGCGCAAGGGTCCGAATTTGGGTTTGGAA
>LSSI01000063.1 GCA_001595945.1 Thermoplasmatales archaeon SM1-50 | reverse complement strand
AGGAGGTTTTAGAGGATTCGTTGGAGGAGGGGTCGTCTGAGGAGGAGACTGCTTCTGTGGTGGCTGGTTCTGATGAGGGTGTTGGTCTGCCTGATTTAGGGATGGTAGTATCTAAAGATGTTTCTGAAGAAACTCCAAGAAAGACAGATAGAGAGATGATAATGAAACATAGAGTAAAAAAATTATTATTCGCTAGTAAAAAAAGAGATGAAGAATCTACTATTGATTCTGTTCAAGAGCAAGTTATCACTCCCTTAGTAAGCATGGCAAAACTTCTTGAAACCACTTCACAAAAGCTTGATTTTATGAATGATTTACTTAAAGAACTTTCACAGAAATATGAAATGGTTACTAATCGTGTAGCAGAATTTGAAAAGAAAGAACAAAGATGGGAAAAAAAGAATAAAAGCAAACAGAAGTCTCTTCCTTCTGTTGAAGAACCCGCTATCGAAGAGGCTACCCAACAACCTTTAAAAGAAGAAAAAGAACCACAGATTGACAACACCGCCTCTGTAGAAGAACAACCACAAAATGAAAAAATTTCGTTTTTTCCAGATCCCTTCGGAATTAAGCGACAACGCCAGGAATTAAACATAAAAAAACAAGAATTAGAACTCCGTTTAAAGGAGTTCGAATCTTCTGAAGCACAATTCCAAAAAGAACAACATATTTTTAACGCTCGACTCAAAGAATTCAGCAAATGGCAAGAAAAATTAAAGGTCTTGGAATCAGAAATTGAGAAACGACGGCAAGAAATGATGCGGCAAGAGGAAATGATTCTTTCACAGCCTACAGAAGCTACTCCGTTTTATAAAAAACCTCTCCCCGATGATGAAATAGAGAAGGACACAGAAGCTGTAGTTGTTTATAAATCTGATGAGGCAGTAAATAATATCCCTCAATGTGCAGCGATAATCCAAAGAGGCATATTAAAACAAATCAACAATGCATTTGTAAAGTTACTTGGATATACACAAGAGGAGATAAAAGATAAGAGCTTTTTTGATTTTATCGCTCTTGAAGGTCTTCCCGATATTGAAAAATATTATCTTGATCGATTGAAAGGTGATGCTGTTTCTAAATATAACACTGTGCTTTCCGTGAAGGATAATAATAAAATACCTGTCGAGATCACTATTAAACAAGCCATTTACAATAGGGAAAAAGCTGAAATCGTCATAGTCTCTCGTTTAGATGCGTAGACTTTTTTAAAATACCTGTTATTGTAGAAGAAAATAAATAAGAATAGATAATAATATTTCTCTCTTTGTTTGTTTATAAATCACAGACTCGATATTTATATGCGTTTGGAGATTGAACAACAAAGATACCGGATGATCCCACATCTGGTACAAGCTTTCCTTCAAGGATTTCACCTGGTAAAAGACCACTAGTTGTTGGTAACACTGCGGTGAGATTAACGATAAGAATAGCCTGATCTGTATTACTTAAACTATTTGTTTTTATGATAGAGTCATCTCGGTCATGAATACTAATCACCCCAAAGTTAGTTGCATTTAAGAGACTATGATCCAGCGTGTTAAAAACACCCCCTTCTGGAACATGATTGGCTTTTGATGATAGATTCAGACTTAACACTGAAAAATCATTCAGTTGCAGATACAATAGTGTTTTATTCAAATCGATGTCGTATGATCCAGCTCTTGGTGCGATTGCGATTGCTAGGTAATCGATTTTTGTTTTATTTTCGTTAGCATATCCAGTGACACTGATTACTTTTATACCACTTGAAACATCTCGAATGGTCTGTTTACCAACTGCGTATGCTCTTTGTTGGAGGTTTTCTGCTGTTTGCATAATAACACTTGCAGCAACAGCTGCGACTAAGATCAATGCAATAAAAACAATTAATGTCCCAATACCAACAGCTGCTTCATCATCAGCGGATTTTTTTGTTTCTAATCTATGTTTATTACCAGGTTTAATTGCAATTATTGTATCAATTCTGAGACAGCCTAAGCCTTGTGGGGAATCAACTAAAATAAATCCGTCTTTATAGTCAACGTCCTCAAGAGTACCAGTTACAACGTTTGCACGTTCTTCGCCAGGTTCTTTGGTTACGATTTTACAATATCTACCTACCAGCCTTTCCATATAGCGTTTCGTCATTTCTTTCACCTTCCATTCCTGCCAATTATAAACATGGCAGTTTAAATCGTGTAACATGTTCTCAAATAACACTATTTAAAGATTCGGCGGAGAACAATCAAAATGTAAAAATTACATAACAAGATTTTTGCTATTCCCCCCCTATATTATAAGAAAAAACAATGGCGAATAATGCAACACCAATTTCATTTTTATCTTTTAAAAAAATTTTCTTTTTACCATTTTTTATGTCTAATAAGATAATAATTGTATAATAAGATTTATATATTATTCAAAACAAGCATTTTATCTAGAAAATCAGTGATTTAATGAATGATTCGGCAAGACTTGGAATGGTCGCTGGCATACTTCTTATCCTACTTATTCTTATTGGTACAGTTAGTGCAACAGTTCTAGTAACAATTTCAAAAGACACATCAGAAGAGGACCTTAATATAATAGTTGGTGAAATCGTCGACGAAATGTGTAACTATCTACAGATAAAACATATTGTTGGAAAATCCCAAATGATTCAGGGCGTACCAAAAATTAACAAAATTGCAATTCTCATTAAACCGCTTGTTTCTCAAAATATTGACATGTCTCATATGATTATAGAAGTATGTGATGGCGAGTACTATCAAATGATTTTTTTCAATGGATTAGCAGAATCACTAAACTCCTCTTCACTTTTTGAACATCCTATCTGGAACTCCCTTACCCCAGTATCATTTAGCCTTCTGTCGACAATCGACGACGATAACTCTATTGTTGATTTACATCTGATCAATAAAAATACAGATATGACTTTAATTGTATTGAAACTGTCTGATAATATCGCTATGAAAAAAGGTGCTCAACTCGAAATAACTATTCTCCCATCACCGGGGATAGGTCGAACTATCCATGTCGAAGCGCCACTTTCAACAAAAAACATTGTGACTCTTTACCCTTAAAAAATCATTTCATTTAGACTCTTCATCTTTTAATTTTTTTGTTTTTAGATGATCTTCTGTAGTATGGTCAAGACAGTTTTCTGTATCATTACAAATCCGTAGTTTCAGTTTTTCTTTCCAGTTATTATTCTCTTGAAAGTTATTTTGGTGTTCTAAGCTATCTTTCGTAATCTGATTGATATCTCCAGCAAGAAGTTTTTGTTCTATCTTAACATCAGATGAATCTTGTGTTAAAATACTATTCGGGATATCTTTTCTGTCAAGTAACGTTTTCGTTTTTATTTCGTCTTTCATTCCTCGATCCGATAATTTTATTGTCAGCTGATCCGTCTCTGTATGACCAATCTTTAGTAATTCTTGGAGTTTTACTAGCTCATTGGTTTTCGTATCCAACTCTTGTTTCATTATTCCAAAATCGTTCATCATAGAGGTGAATTGCGTTTGTTTGACTTCTAACTCGTTTTTTAAATGACTAATAGTAAAACACTTCTCGTCCAATTCATCAAGACGTTTTTTAAGATCTCGTTTTATCTGATCGATTTCCAACATTCTATTCTTTTGTTCTCTTTGTAGTTCCTCTAGTTCTTGGTGGTGAATCCAAACTTCTTGATTGCTCTTCTCAAGTTGTTGTTGGAGATCTGCTATTATCTCCTCTTTCATATGTCCATCAGTGATTGCTGTTTGTATTTGTCTCTGTTTTTCCTCTAATTCTCTTTGTAAGTTAAGTAGTTCATCCTCTTTCTTTTGGAGTATCTGTCGGTTTGCGATTAACTCCTCGTTCTTTTTTGTAAGCTCCTTTTCCTTATCTTTGATAAAGTGGCGTTGTTGTTCAAGAGTATCAGTAATTTTTTCTATATGTGTTGTTTTTTCGAGGAAATTTGTTTGATTCTCCGATAGCTGTCTTTTCATATCATCAATGATACGATTTCTAGAAAGTATCTCTGTCTGTAAAATATCAACCGTTTGTTGTTTTTCTTTAAGTTCATCAAGATGAATCGTAAGCTCCTGATTTTTTTTCACCAATTCTGATTCAAGACTCTCAATTTTATGTGAGTGTTTTAATGCAAACATTTGCCGCTCTGTAAGCTGCTTTTCTAATTCATCAACAAGTTTATTACGTGTTTCTATATCTTTGTTGAGTTTTTCTACGTTAGCTTGTAGGTTCTGTTGGTTAACAGAGAATTCCAACGCGTTCTTCTGTATTTCGTTATACGTATCTTGTAATAACTTTTCTTTCTGTTCGATTTTTAGTTCCAGTTCTTTGATATATTCTTTATTATCTTGTATTTCAATATTTTTTATAACGAAATCAACCCATTTCTTTTCAGAATCCTGCTTTAGTTGATTTAATTCTTCGTCCAGTCGTATTTTTTCTCGTTTGTTTACCAATAGCTGCGTATTTTTTTCTTCTAAATCATGAACAGCTTTTTCAAGTTCTTTTTCCAATTGAGCGATACACTCTTCTTTTTGTTTTAATATGATGCTTATTGATTCAAGATTATTAAGTCGTTTATTCAATTGCGATTTCATATCTTCGATTTCTTGCTGCTTCGCCTCCATCTGCGTTTTAAAATGATCTATTTTTTTTTCATGTGTTTCTATCTCTTTTTGTTTCTGTTCCAAATCTGTTTGAAGATGCTCAGCTACCTGCGTCTTCTCAATAAGACATGTTTGTTGCTCTGCGAGTTGCTGTTCCATATTTTCAATGATTTTACTCCGTGAATCAATTTCCCCCCGTATCATATCTAAATCCACCCGCGCTCCCTGAAGTTGCAACCCTGTTGCTTGAAGCTCATCCTCTTTCTCAGCTACATCCTGTAATGTTCGTTCAAGTTTCTCACGCGTTTCTTGTAAGATTCGTTGATTACACAGGAGTTCATCATGTAAATGTTCCGTCATCCCTACATGTTCAACTAACTTTGACTGATTTTCCGTACATTGTCTCATCATATCCTCGATGATTGAATTTCTCGAGGTAAGCTCCATCTGAAGTTCTCCGAGTTCATCCTGTTGTCGTTGTGTAATAAGTTTTTGCTCAGCAAGTTCAACATTTCGATTTTTTACAAGATCTTGCAATGTCTCAATAACCTGTGTTTTTTCCAATAATGACATTTGCTGATTCTCTAGTTGATGCTCAAATGAATTAATGATATTATTCCGGGATGAAATTTCTCTTTTTAGTTCATCAATCTCTTCAGATTTCTCCTGTAGTTTTTCCATTGAAGCAATAAATTCTTCGTTTTTACTTTTTAATTCTTCTTGAGCCTTTCGAAGAAGGCGATTGCTTTGTTCCAGTTCATTGCTCATTTGTTCAGTAAAATGATTATTTTCTGCGATCCAGGTCTCCTTCTCCATTAATTGCTTCTTTATATCTTGGATAATCGTCTCTCTATCGTGGATCTCCTGTCGTAATGTTTCAAAATCTTCTCTTTTTTCATCGAATTCTTTTTGTATTTCTCGTAAGGTCTGATCCTTTAGTTCTAATTCTTTTTGTAATTGCATTGCCATCTCTGTTTTTTCGATAAATTTTGTTTGATGTTCAATAACCTGCTGCTCCAAGTTATCAAGAAGTCGATTTCTGGTTTCAAACTCTTTTTGAAGTATTTCTTCATCCAAAGTTACCATCCTAGATTCTTGTTGACATTTTTTATTTGGAGCAAACCTTGAATCAAGCTCCTGTTGATGTGTTTTTTTTAAAATTGTTAGAGTTTCTTGGAGTCGCTCCCTGGCTAGTTTATCTAAAAACGTATCGATTGTGTCATGAAAATGAATCATTTTTTCTTCAGGAGAGGAGATATTTTCTAGTAAAGTGCTTTTCAGGGTTATACGGACATCTTTCATATCTTTTGATTTATCAGACAGATCTTCCTTTGTCATTCTTCAGCCATATCCTTTGAGGAATTTCCTTTTGTGTTTAACTTACTATTCCTATATCTGGTTAGAAGATTGATATCCTTTTCTTTTTTCTTCCTTAAAAAATCCATTTAACACATCCTTCTATTACCGGCCGCAACTACCCTCCGGAAACGGTAATAGGTCTTTTCGTTCATTAACATTTCGGAGTTGATACATAAACTATGCGAAACAAACAGAAACAAACAATAAGAAAAAAACAAAAAACAGTAAGATATTTGCGTTGCATCTCCATTAAAATCAAATGAGTCTACTGAATTATGCTTAGTATAATCGAAAAATATTGTGTTTTTTTAGATTCGTTCTTCTTTACGAAGGTTTTATAAAAGAATGATTGTATCATGGCAGATAGCATGCCAGAAAAACGGAACAATTTTGAGCAAACTTCTGTTGAACGGCCATTTGATCTTGAGTTACTACAACGAGAAGTCGGCCAACGTTTTCCTTTTTATGATATGAAGTCAAATATCAATACTGTTGCTTTTTTCTGTCATATCGATGAGGAAACCCTTGAAGAAAAATTCGAATCACTACGCCTGACACTTATAGAGAAGAACTATATTCCAATGATTAGAAATGAACGTGGAGAACACATTATCTATGTCGTAAAAAAACCTAAAGGGAAAAAACGTAAATCTGTATGGATCAATATTATCCTGTTGACGGCAACAGTGGTTACCACCACGCTTGCGGGAGCACTTCAATGGGTTGATATCGATCAGGTTGATTGGCTTAATATGGTTTCGTTTAAATATCTCTGGGAGGGTTTTCTCTTTTTTTCTGTTCCGTTACTCTTAATTCTTGGTGTTCATGAAATGGGGCATTACTATATCTCAAAAAAGCATCGCGTTGACGCATCATTACCTTACTTTATTCCACTTCCACCGCCATTTATCCTTGGAACCTTCGGGGCGCTCATCTCCACAAGAGACCCAATCCCCAACCGAAAAGCGTTGCTTGATATCGGAATCGCTGGACCATTATGTGGTTTTCTTGTAGCGATCCCTGTTTCATTTATAGGATTCTATCTGATACAACAAAATCCTCTCCCGCTTCAAACCAATGGAACAACTATCATTCTCGTCCCACCATTACTTCTTGTTTGGATGCAAAACCTCTTTACTATCTCTGGAAATTATGTTATTCATCCGACGTTATTTGCTGGATGGGTTGGTATCTTTCTAACTGCTGTGAATTTATTGCCAGCAGGTCAACTTGACGGTGGTCACATCGCAAGAGCAATATTAAAGGAAAAACATAGATACATAAGTTGGCTGGTTATTTTCGTGCTTGCTGGATTAAGTTTTATTTACCCAGGATGGCTGATGTTCGCAATCATTATTCTGCTTTTCATAGGCACTCAGCATCAGCCGCCTCTCAATGAAGTCACACCATTAGACACTAGAAGAAAACTCCTTGGACTGTTGATTCTAATCGTTTTTATCCTCTCTTTTGCCCCAATTCCCTTCTATAGCCAATGATCTCTCTCGTTAGACCTTTTATCTTGTTAAATTCACCAGATATAACTGAATCGTAATGTTTAATACTTAATAATGAATCCTTATTCTGATGTGAACAGTATGAAAACATATATTCAGATTACGTTCAACAGCGAAGGTGCCGCTCCTTCGGAGATAAAAAATCAGTTACTTAACATGGGATTTAAAGCGACAAAGGGTAACTATGATTTTGTTTTTGATTGGGGAAAAGAAAAAGCAGATATCAATGATCTTATCTTTTTTGCTGATAAAGTCCATGCGGCATTAAAGAATAGTAAGGTGCTTTTTAACATTGAAACCATCTAATGATTCTTTTTTACTTGCTCTCGTTTTATTTTCCCTCTGATTCTGCCAAAGACACCCATAAGGGTATGGTATTCCCATTTTGATGGCATCGCGCGCCCCATAATACGTTTAAACATTATTTTCGTATGTTCTTTTTTATGAGCAGGATATTCGATTTCATCGAGTAGTTGTACAAAGAATTCAAATAATTTCTGTTTTTCACACGATCCTAGAGATCTTCGACGTGAAGGTATAGATGTGCTTTTAAGATAAAAAGAGTAGAACACAATCGCTACAGCATGGGATAGGTTTAAGGAGGGATAGGACGCGCTGGTCGGTATCTTAAGCATTATGTCGCAGGCAGCAATTTCCTTATTGAACAGTCCGTAATCTTCTCTTCCAAATATCAACCCAATCGTCCCTTTTCCATCAAATATCTTTTCTGATAATTCTTCTAGCAATACCGGGTTTCTTAGATGTCGTTTCTCCGTCTTTGATTCGATTGATGAGGTCGCGACAAGGAAATCAAGATTTTTTACCGCGTCCGTTAGACAGGTGAAGGTTTGTGCGTTATCTAGTATTTTTGTCGCATGCATCGCCCGTGCATAACAAACGTTATCCAGTTCACAAGGGTTTACAAGATAAAGGTTCTCAATATCAAAATTCATCATTGCACGGGCAACAGCTCCAATATTACCGCTATTTTTCGGCTCAACAAGAACAACATAAAAAAGAGAAAGAGGGTTCTTCTCTACCATGCGTGCTGTGTTATCGGATATTGAGTTCTTCTTCTTTCTCTGAAAGCATTTGCTGGTACTTCGAGGGAAGATGTTTTACTGTACTTTCAAGCATACTGCGTCTTTTTAGTATCTCTGAACGTTTATCTGTTTTTAACTCGTCTAAGACGTATTTTCGTTTTGACAAATAACTATATAGATAATATACTCCTATTCCAAAAATGATTAACCCGGCGATGATGATGTAATCATTCCAGATACCAATATTAGAAATAAAATGGAAAGGGGACTCCTCTGGTCCTGCCAGATCGATAAAAAATAGATACACAACTCCCATAAATGTAAACACGATTCCAGGTATCATTATTAGGATGCTTAATGCAAGGACATATTCTCGCAAAAATCTTGTTATTCTTCCACTCATTTTCCTTTCACCTCAGTATGATTTTGCATATCTCATCCATGTTTTTGCAGGTAAACCACACACCGGACATTGTCCTGTACACCCTGCATTTTCAATTGGTTCCCCTAATGTATTCCCCTCTAAAACATTTTCTATTTCTAGCGCGCAGTCTTTATGACCGCACCAGGGAAGTGTGATAATACCTGTTTTCTTTTTTGCTTCCTCGATTGTCGATACCGTGTGTATATTATCTTTTAAGAGCTTTTCCGCGTTCTCATATAAAGTTTTTTCTAAAGAGTCAAGCTCCTTTTGGATTACTGCTTGTGCATCTTTCAATGGAACAGATGTTTTCTTGCCAATGTCACGTCGAACCGTGGTCAATTCATTTTTTTCGATATCTTTTGGACCAATTTCGATCCTCAAGGGGACTCCTTTGAGCTCCCAGTCATAGTATTTATTTCCTGGGGTTATTTCCCGGTAATCAAAATGCGATCGCACTCCCTGTTGTAGTAATTTTTCATGAATGTTTTGGCATGCTTGGAGAACACCTTGTTCTTTTCCCTTGAAAATAATAGGGATGATTACAACTTGAAGAGGTGCGACTTCAGGAGGAATGATAAGTCCTTTGTTGTCTCCATGAACTCCTATGAGTGCTCCAAGTAATCGCTCGCTCATACCATATGTCGTCTGGTGACAGAATGAATGAGTTCCTTTTTCTGTTTCATAGGAGATTTCATATGGTCTGGCAAAATTATCACGGTATTGATGAATAGAACCTATCTGCAATGTTCGTCCTGATGGCATAAGTACATCAATGCTGATGGTATAATATGCTCCAGCGAATTTATCCCAATCAGGTCGTTTGCTAAAAACGTAAGGTAAACAAAGCTTGGTTAATAAACGGTTGGCGATTTCCATGTCTTCTTTTATTTGATGTTCAGCTCTCTCGAAGTCATGATGGCAGGTATGAGCCTCGAAGAAATGGATCTCTCGTACGCGGATGAATGCTCGTGTCTGTTTTGTTTCATACCGGAAAGTGTTAACGATCTGGAATGTTTTTAGTGGCAAATCCATATGGGAACGGACCCACAGTGAGAAAATCGGATACATCGCAGTTTCCGATGTGGGCCGAAGCAGCCATCGTTCTTCAAGTGGATTTAAACCAGCATGGGTCACCCAGAAGACCTCTTTTCCAAAACCTTCGATATGTTCTTCTTCTTTCTTAAAGAACGATTCAGGTATGAGAAGGGGAAAGCAGACCTCTTGATGGTTGGTTTTGATCATTTCGTCCCTGATAAGACTATCAACGTTGTTCATCAGTTTCCAACCATAGGGTCTCCAGATGTTCATACCTTTGATAGGATATCGTTTATCACATAATTCAGCAAGTTCGACGATTTCGTTGTACCACTCATTGAAATCCTCGCCTTTTTTAACCTTTGTCTCTGGCATAGCCTTTCCACTGTTTTAACCAAAAAGAGGTATCTTCTTTTTAAAGATACTGGTTTAATTCTATTGTCCTCTACCTTCTTTTGCTTTTACCCGGAGTTCCGTAGATCTACATCTTCGGCATCGCAATGCTTTTATCGCGTTGGTTGCACCACATTTCATGCAAATTTTCTTGATTAACAATCGGCCTTCAGCTTCAGGGAATCGTGTCATCGGTTATCGCCTTGGTGTATCGAGAATAAACATAGTATATTTAAATATGATGTCCTTCTGTAATGTACGTATCTGTGGAAAGAATAACGTCTCATAATAGGGTTTGTATATGCAACCAAGGAAACATCCGTTGAAAAATGCTGTAATTATTTTCTTTTTAGGATTTTTCATTTGGGCTCTTCTTCAATTCTTTGCACCCCTTACACTACCTCCAGGGAGTGTTTCTAATCTTGGTGGTGTAGTAGGGATTTGTGATAATGATTATACAACCCAAGATATGTCCTTTCCCTGGAATATGATGTATTCTATTGGTGATCGCTTGTGTCATCAGATTCCAGAGCGATCCTTTTTCTTAAATGGTAATCAGATGCCGTTTTGCGCTCGTTGTACCACAATTTGGGTTGGATTAGCTGTCGGACTTGGGTTTATGGTACTGTATACCTTTGAACTTAATTGGAAGTTGTTAATTGCGTTTATCCTTTTGCTTGCACCCTTGGGAGTTGATGGAAGCGGACAGCTTTTTGGTTTGTGGGAAAGTACAAATATACTTCGTATCCTAACCGGTCTTCCTGCAGGGATAATTTGTGGAGTTGCTATTGGGATAATCATTGATGAACTTGGTACGATGTCTTTTTTTCGTCGTATTCATCTCACTTAGAGTCCTAAACCATAATTTAAACACATCTTGTTTTTCCGATAGAATATCTCAAAAAACAATTTGACAATCAATTGTGTCGAATCGATGTTTGATGATGTGTTATCAGAAGTCAGTGAAGCGATTTATTTGGGAACTTTCTTGCATGGAACTCGCATTGTTAATATTACTGGGATGATGATGTTATTGTAGTTGAAAGTCTTTTCGAGAAATTATAACAAAAATAAGGCCGACAAGGGAGATGATGCTGCCAAAAAGGAATGGACCAATCGTAAAAAGCCCAAGTATACCACCAACCACAGCAAGACCCCATGCTTTTCGTTTCACAGCGACAATTCCTCCAGTCAGAGTGAAGACTGAAAGAATACATCCGATGATGCCACAGGTTGTTAGAAACGATTGGAGTTGCTCTGCCGTGATCGGTGCATCTGCTGGTAAAACACTTTCGATCATCGATGATTCGAGCGCTATTGCTGATGACCAAGTAAATAATCCAAGTAATCCTGCGATGATTAAAAAGATACCAGCAATAAGCGGCATGCTGCTTGGTTTTTGTTGTCCTTTTTTCTGATCAGAAACGTAATCATTTATGGAGGTTTCATAGGGAGCTGATGGTTCCATCTCAACACCTTATATCAAGTTGGTAATCACTACTTGCTTTTTATTTCTATGTCTTTTTTGGTTCGCTTTCGTCGTTGGCCTTCTGTTAAAATTCTTGACATGACCCGTTTGAGTGCGTACCAGAAGATAAGAAGACCGTAGATAAGCAATGTGATTTGCAAATATCCAATAGATAGAAGGTTTGTAACACCTATGACGGTTGTAATAACAAAATGTAGGAGTATTGAAAAAGTAAGATATTTCGCGAGTTTGTTTACGTACACTCCATATCCAATTAATATCCCTGTTGCCGCATGAAAGAGGGTTATTCCAAAGGACCCAATCATCGCAGCTATCATACTAAAGAGGTCTTGGAAATTCCCAAAATAGATAGCTACTGGAGTAAATACCGATCCGAATCCAAGCCCAAGGGAGAAACCATAGACCGTTGTTTCTTGTTTCTCCTGAAATCTCCCCATGTTCAATATTATTGTTTTAAACAGCTGTTCCAGTATTGGGAATAGAACAATGTAGACAAGACCGATGTCTTGGGTAAAAAGTTCGATTGCTGCTGAAGCCACACCAATGATGATTCCAGTAATAAACGTTAAGTAAATGAGCTTATCTTTGTAAAAATCTTCGTAGCCTTTTAACCCTATATATAAAACGACTAACGCAGGGATAATGCCAATGAAAAGACTTGTTTGTGGGATGAAGCTATCCATGGTATTCTACGGGTTTATGACATATTGATTTATTAAGCATTGCCATGTCTGTTTCAAAATAAGTTGAAAGAGCAACACTGAGGAGGAGATTTGAACTCCTGCGGAGCGGAAGCCCCACGAGTTTTCCAGAACCAACTTCCTCCTGTTGAGATTACTAAAAAGCAACTTGAAGAATTTTTATCACTTCGTGAAATAGAGAATCTTCATAATGATTGGCTGAAAGCCATACGAAGATGTCTTACGAGATACTTAAATTATGTTAAATGGAATATAGATAAGGATAAAACTATTGAATATTTAAAATCTGAACTAAAAGCTTAGCGAGTTTCAACTTATAGAAAGAAGATATATCAGATTAGGAAATTCTTGAATTATAGTAATATTCCCTGGGCAAATGAAATAAAACCTCCGAGAGAACCAGAATATACAATTAAAAGGATAACAACCAATGACATTACAGAATCTCTTAGAATTTTGCACACAAATAGAGAAAAAGAGAGATATTTAACATTGGTACTTCTTGGAGCTACATCTGGATTAAGGACAGAATAGCTTTATCAATTAACAATTAAGGATATTGGTATGGAAAAGCGTACTATTTCAGTATATCATGATCCTTTAAATGGACAAACAACAAAGACAAAGAAAAGTAGAATTACATACTTTAACGAAGGAACAAAAGAAGCTATTAGTAGATATCTTGATATTTATCAAAAAAATAACAATAGATACCAACATCTATTCACTAAAAGTCAATGTATCATAGCTCTTACAAATACTCCAATCAGAGTTAAGGACCTTCGTAAATACTTCTCTCAAGAATGGGATAGACGAGGAGGGCCTACAAGTATTAAGAAAATTCTGATGGGCTATAGTGTAAGAAATGATGTGGATTTAATGCATTATAATGCTCAGTCTCCAGAAGACTTAAAGAAGATATATGATAGAATTATGAATAGCAATATAGAATTAGAAGCAAAGATTAGAAGCAAAGAATAGATAGTAAATAGATTACTCTGTTGATACCTTACTTACCTAATGTGCGGATGTAATAGATGTCAATATCAAATTACATCAAGTTTATAGAGGTATTTGTTTAAATGTACTCTATAACACGGACAACAATTTACCTCTGTATTTATTGAATGAAAACAATCTTTCATGGCGGTTATAAAAAGGAATATAAATGCAATAGGATAAATGACGAATACGTAAATAAGTAATTCAATGATTACAGCAAGTAAGCAACCAGGAATCCATTCAGCATCAATTGTGTATTGTTGATTGGTGTTACAATTATTATCGATTGCACAGGTTTGATTAGCAATTTGATGGATAATATATTCTGGGTTTCTTCTGATATTTTTCAGACCAGTAATAATTTCTGCTATGTTTGTTTGTCTTATTTTATTATCTTTATTTAAATAAGTAATACTATATGTTAATAATTCATTAAATGTAGTGTCATCCATTTGAACAATACTCTGAACGAATCTTAGCACAAATTGCACTCTTTGGTCTGGTGCTGACAATGGAATGGTAAGAATATTATTCATCGTGATATATTGGTAATGATAAATGCTGATTGTGTCATTTATCGCCTTTTTGGTTCTATATTCAAATAAGGGTGAATTTATAACAGATTCTGATGACTGTGATTGTAGACCAACGACATTTGTGAAAGATACAAGAATCAGAATTACAACAGTTCCTATACTCCCAAGTAGTAGTTTTATTTTCATTTCCTTCCCATTTGTTATCAATGTAGGAACTTATTTATATAATTTATTAAAAAACAGTTGATTAATCTATTAATATTAAACTTAACTTGAAAGGTGATGTTGACTTGATGCATTATAATTGCTAATCTGAAGGCAGTAATTTGAGGGTAATAAAATTTATATACTTCTAATCAAATTGGTTATATGTAATTTTAAGAGGGAGGAATATGAAAACCAAGTTAATTGGAATAATTATTTGTATGCTGT
>LSSI01000062.1 GCA_001595945.1 Thermoplasmatales archaeon SM1-50 | reverse complement strand
AGATCCGCCCCGACAAAACCATAGGTGATGTCAGCAATTTCATCAAGAAGCGCTTCCTTTGAAATCCGTTTGATGAACTCCTCAGGGTTCCCTCGGATGGTGGCAAGTCGTTCGTTAATCTGCTGCTCCGCACTAACATTCGCCTCAGCATCATCCAAATCATAGGGCAATAAATTCGTAATCTCATTAGCGATCAAACGGAGGATCTTCTCATAGAACAAAGGATGCATTTGATTCTTTAGCGACGTAAACGTTACATCAAGATACTTACTGACAACCTCAGCACGTTTATTTCTATCCTTGGATCGTAGCATACTCCGCAACAAATCTGATATATGGATTTTTTTAATCCCTTGTTTGATGACATTAAGGATTTTCTCCTCATTTACCTTCTCCCCGGAAGAGATCTCCGCAATACCTGGGTTAATCGGCATCCCCCTCGTATGAATCATCAGAATCTCCTTCCTGCCGTTTCGATCTGGGACATCTATACGAATCTCTCGATCGAATCGACCGGGTCGCCGTAACGCAGGATCAATCACATCAGGGATATTAGTCGCACCAATCACAATGACTTTCCCCCGGCCCTTCAAACCATCCATCAGCGTCAATAATTGAGATACAACCCTACGCTCTACCTCGCCATGCACTTCACTGCGTTTTGGAGCGATTGCATCGATTTCATCAAGGAAAACAATCGATGGGGCATTCTTCTGAGCCTCTTCAAAAACTTTACGAAGATTCTCTTCACTTTGACCGTAAAATTTACTCATGATCTCTGGGCCATTAATTGTAAAAAAGTTCGCACCTGACTCATTTGCAACCGCTTTCGCAATCAACGTTTTTCCTGTTCCCGGTGGACCGTGCAGAAGCACTCCTTTTGGAGGGTCAATCCCAAGCCTATCGAACAGTTCCGGGTGTTTCAACGGCAGCTCAATCATCTCCCGGACTTTCTGAATCTCAACATGGAGGCCACCGATATCTTCATAACTGACCCGAGGTCCTTCCTCCTCGGCGATCTTCGCAGCCTCCTCTTTTACATGTAGGGCAGTACGTTCTGTGAGCATGACAATCCCGTGAGGGTTCGTATCAACAATAACAAATGGCAGTGCGTTACCAAAAAATGCAATCCCCGGGATAATGATTTCATCTCCCTTTGTAATAGGTCGACGCAGCATATTTTTCTTGATGATGACATCGATACCCATCCCAAATTCAATACGTTGACCTTCCGGCATCAAGGGAGCCAATGCAATGTCACGGGCTTCTTTTATTTCAGCACGCCTGATTTTTACCCGGTCCCCTAACCCCGTTCCAGCGTTTTTCCTGGTCAGATTATCGATACGTACAAGTCGTTTCCCTTCATCAGAAGGATGAGCCCGCCACACCGAAGCAGCAGTCACCTTTGTCCCTTCAAGTTCGATAACATCTCCTATGGAGAGATCAAGATCCATTCGTGTCTGATGATCAATTCGTGCTCTACCATATCCAACATCTTGCTGGAACGCTTCTGAAACTTTCAGAACAACTTCTCGTACCATAACTCCCACCAGTCGCGGCTACGGTGGCCAGAAGAATAACGCATATTATAAAGTTTTCTCTTATCTTGTCTTCTACGACTTACAAACGATATGCAAAATAAATAAAAGGATTCTATATTTATTAGTCAATAATTTAAGTCTGGGGGAAATTGATGAAATTCAAAACTCTTGTCATATTCTATGGTACTCCACTTGTTTTAAAACCGACTCAGGTGTCTTTTTCTTCACTTTCTTACTATAAAAGTAAAACCGACTTTAATATCTTTAATATTAATATCCTAATTCCCTCTATAAAGATAAAAAGCCATAGTCTTATATACTATAAACGGTCAAAGTTTAGCACGGTAAATGCACTAAATAGACCGAGTAGAGACCGTCTAACGGTTTTGTAATCGCTTTCCCCTTTAAAACTCTTTTTCGAGCCTTTAATACGCCCTATTTTTTAAACACTTTTAATAACTCTAAGGGTTCAAATCCTGTCCCCTGTAATTTTAAATATAATAGCAATTGAAATCAAAAAATCTTTTATTTTGTCCAATTTTTAAATAAAAATCTTTAATACTATCCCTTATAATTAATAAGTGTTAACAAGTAGAGGGTAAAGTATGAATAAAAAATTATTTGTAATACATTTCGTCGTAGGAATTATAGTAGCATTACTTGGAGCGTTCATTATGTTTCATGGTAGTATTTTTAGAGAGAATAATTCAGGCATTGCAACTGTTATTAATATTATCGGAATAGGTATAATTGCTTCATCTTACGTATGGTCTACGAAAAAGTAGTTTTGAAGTTCAACAGGAGTAACGGTTAATTTTTACCGGTAAACTGGTGTTCAAATCCCTTCCCCTGTGCCACATAAAATCAGAAACAATGACACGACTATAACACTAATCCTTCGATTCCATTTAATGAAAAATTTCGTTTTTATCCAATATATCAAATTCTTTCTTTGTCGATAACGTTTTAGTTAACACATGGCCCATATTTCCCTTAATACAACACTCAGGGCAATATACGTTATCGGCTGTATGTCTAAACTCCTGCCAACTGTAAACTTTGAACTCTAAAGCACAATTAAAACATTTGACTCTATGTTCAAAGACACGTTCTCGTTCAAGTTTGGGTGCATTGGGAGGGGTGCGTATGTATATTTGGTCTATCGGAATGTTTTGGACTTTACCTTCAAGTTCTTTTGGGGGATAGGCAGTGGGACAATTACAGCGTTATAAATATCAATGGGAGGTTATGGTAAGTAACCCCTAGTTCATCATTGTTTTAGAGGAATGAGATATTCAGAGTTTCCCCGTCTAGCAGCAAGCAGAGTACCCTGAAGGATATTTTGGCATGAACTTCAATGTGATCGGTATCATTTCCCAAACATAGCTCTCTTCGTTTGAATTTTACGACACAATGAAAATCTCTTTTCTTAAGGTTTCTTGCAATTCCTTGTCTCTCTTGACTGTCAAATGTTGATGCTGTTGCCGTCGTAGAATGGTTTTATTACTATCAAAGTTTATGACGTTTTATACTGAAAATATCAGAAGATACTCATAGAATCACGAAACTTTAAGATGAGGTATATGCTCGATTTTATTCTTATCAATATCTTTTGCGTTCCTGGTGTTCTTATTGGTGTGATTAATGAGTTATTTGGGCTTTTGATATTATTCTCTACGACAGGTATCGTGTTTTTGCCTATATACTACGGTGCATGACGAAGTCACTACATGGGAGTGCTTATGGTCCTTATTCTCCTATTTCCTTTGAAAAATATATTGTTCAATAGAGGTGTACCAGTTAGTGATATCAACATGATGTTTCCGTGCGACGTATAAAGCAGCTACCTCAGGAAGAAGATTTTTCTCTTTTTGTTCTTTTTTTATTTCTTCTTGTACGTCTTTTAAATTCCGATGAGTATGCGTAGAAATGGCAAAGGTAATCCTTTCAATCACCCCTTCTTCCTCTGTATAAGGCTGTTCTTTAAAAAGTTTTTTTGAAGGGGTAAAACCAAGAGGGATTGATACCTTTTCAAGGGGGAAACTCGGGGTTAACTCTTCATCTTTTCTTATAAGTAATCCTTGTTTGATTGCATATTTAACGAACTGCTGCGCCTCTTTTGTTGAAAGCCACCCGAGTTCCATGGAGAGCGGGAGATAAAGCTCAGATTCGGTCAAAGCAGTCTTTCCACTACGGTTAAAAAGAAACGCAATGATAATTTCTGCCTCGGAGTCTATACTTTCACCCCTTGTTTTTTTTGTAAATCGATTATGATTCCCGCAAGTCCCTGTTCATCCCAGAACCTGTTTTTCTCTATTGAACCTGTGTAAAGAAATATTTTCTGTTTGGAGGCGCTTTCTTTTGAAAAGCCACCATACATAGTCTCCTCATTAAAAAGAACAATGCCAATATCCCCTAAATAGGGAACATGTAGTGTCTTATGTTCTTGATGGTATAGACTCATATCAAGGTATATCTCATCATCGGTTAACTCCTGAATAGCAGGCATGTCAAGATCCGGCCAAAGTTCTTTTCGCAGTGTAATGTTTGTGGCGCCAGCCATGATTGTATCCATGACGTCATCAAGTCTCCGGGGGCCATTGTCAATCCAAAGAATACACTGTTCAGTGAGACGTTGGTACAACTCAAAATTAGGGTTGTTGTGCTCTATGCCATCATAATCCAGCACGTAAAGCATCGTATCCTTTTCAACACGGGTAAACAATATATCAAGAGAAAGAACTGCTGCATCCTGCGCTCTTCCCTCGTAAAGCGCTTCTTTTTTCACGGAAATAAGCGGGATTACGTTCATGCTATGGGAAAACTGGTAGTAATACTAAATACTTTTGAGAAAGAGTAAGATAGAAGGAGGAAGAAAAGGAAGGAAAAAAGGATTATTTTCCAAGCCTTTGTTCCGTCTCAGCGATTTTTAACCGCGTTTTGATGACTGTGTCTGGGTTTAATGAGATGCTATCGATTCCACACTCAACAAGGAATTCTGCAAACTCTGGGAAGTCAGAGGGTGCTTGTCCGCAGATACCGACTTTTCGTCGCGGGTGATGCTGATGTGCAGTTGAGATGACTTGTGATATTAATCGTTTTACTGCGTCATTCCGCTCGTCGAAGATATGGGCGACCAGGTCGGAGTCCCGGTCAAGTCCAAGTGCAAGCTGTGTGAGGTCGTTAGACCCAATGCTAAAACCATCGAAGATCTCTGAGAATTGGTCAGCAACAATGACGTTAGATGGAATTTCGCACATAACATAGACTTCTAGACCGTTCTCTCCCTGTTTCAGACCGTAGTCGTTCATAACAGAGATGACCTTTCGTCCTTCTTCAGGAGTTCTACAGAAGGGGATCATGGGTTTGATATTCGAAAGCCCCATCTCATTGCGCGCTTTCTTTAATGCAACACATTCCAGTCCGAACGCTGGTTTGAATTTCGGGTCATAGTACCGGGAGGCTCCTCGCCAGCCGATCATAGGGTTATGTTCCTCAGGTTCATACAAATACCCACCGATGAGATTTGCATATTCGTTTGTCTTAAAATCAGACATACGAACAATGACATCATTTGGGTAGAATCCTGCTGCTATCTTTGCGATCCCTCGAGCTAATGTGTCGACAAAGAACTCCACTTTATCGTCATAACCAACGCTACGTTCATCGATCTTTTTGATGGTCTCTGCAATTTTCTTGTCCTTTGCTACTTTCGTTTGCAATGTTTGATACTCAATTAATGCAAGGGGATGGATGCCGATGTGTGAGTTGATGATGAATTCTTCTCGCGCCAAGCCGACGCCGTTGTTCGGAATCTGCCCCTGTTGGAATGCTTGTTCAGGTACCCCGACGTTCATCATGATTTGTGTCTTTGTAGCGGGCAGCTGGTCTAGTTTTATCTCATCGACGTGGTATTTCAGCAGACCTTCATAGATTCTCCCGGTCCCTTCTGAACAATCGATGGTGATGTTGGAGCCGTTCTTGATGACTGAGGTACCGTTCCCTGTGCCAATCACGCAGGGAATTCCCAGTTCTCGTGAGATAATGGCAGCATGGCAGGTCCGTCCGCCTCGGTTAGTTACAATCGCACCAGCGATTTTCATAATAGGTTCCCAGTCAGGGTCGGTCATGTCTGTGACTAGGACCTGGCCTTTTTTGAATTGACTGATATCCTTAGCATCTTCGATAACGTTGACCTCTCCCTGACCGATTTTACTACCAACTGCTTCACCTTGAGCAAGAAGCGTTCCCTTTTCATCAAGCACATAGGTTTTCATGGTCGCCTGGTCTTTTTGTGAATGAACCGTTTCTGGACGTGCTTGAACGATAAACAGATCCTTTGTTTGCCCATCCTTTGCCCATTCAATATCCATTGGTTTTTTGTAATGATCCTCGATAATACACGCCCATCGTGCAAGTGTTAGTAGTTCATCATCGTCGATGACGAATTTAGCTTTGTCTTCTGGACTGACCTTTGTTTGTTTTGTCCCTGTTTCCCCATAGACGAGACGTTTCTCTTTCGAACCAAGTTTCTTCTCAAGAATTGGCTTAAACCCCTTCATTAGTGTTGGTTTAAACACGTAGAACTGATCAGGATTGACGGTCCCCTGTACTACATTTTCCCCAAGACCATATGCCCCAGTGATATACACAGCATTGGTGAAGCCACTTTCAGTATCAATTGAGAACATTACACCGGAGCAGGCGAGATCAGAACGCACCATCTTTTGGACACCAACAGAAAGATAAACTGAGAAATGGTCAAAGCCCTTGTCGACCCGATAGGAAATCGCACGGTTGGTGAACAATGACGCAAAACAATCTCGTACTTTTTCTGTCAGTGCGTCTTCCCCGCGGATGTTCAGGTAGGTCTCCTGCTGTCCTGCGAAACTTGCATCAGGAAGGTCCTCGGCAGTCGCACTGCTTCGAACTGCAACATCAATGTTTTCCCCATAGCGGAACTCCATCTCCCGGTAATGTCGTCTGATGTCTTCTTCAAGTTCTTGGGGAATGGGGGTGTTTTTAATAAGCGTGCGTATCTTTTGGCCTCGTGCCGCAAGATCTGTCAAATCATGAGTGTTAAGGCCTTTAAGGATTTCTTTTATTTTTACATCTATGCCTGCTTTTTCAATCATGTATTTGTAGGCATAGGCGGTAATCGCAAACCCTGAGGGCACTCGGACTCCTTTCGAGCCTAGGTTACGAATCATTTCCCCAAGCGAGGCGTTTTTCCCACCAACTGAAGGAACGTCACCGATGGTGAGATCTTCAAACCACTTTACAAACTCCTGCATCATTGAAAGGTCTCCTTTCATAAAAAAGGGTTATGACAAACTCACATATAAATTCTTTTTAACTCAACCAAGTGTGGGTTCTATCAAAGGCAGACTGATAATATATTTAAATAATAAATGAATATAGATACTTTATAGGGAGAAAAATGGGAAAAAAGAATGCCTATTTCGCATTAACTCTTGTATTATTTTTTCTCTCTGCTTTTGTTGTCCCAGCAGTAAGTTATGATTCACCTCCAAACAAATCTAAACTCATCAACGAGGAGGGCTGGTAAGTTCTTCCCGCATATCCGAATTATGCACCGCACGGTTTGCCTGATTTCGACCAACAACAAGATAACTGGAAAGTTAGACAAGAGATTTGGCGGTTTATAGGAGGTTTATGGTCATTTTCCGGTCCAACTTGTTTCGCTGATATTTTCTGGTGGTTTGATTCAAAACATGAAAATTCCTATGGATTTCCTGGTGATGGAAACGATACTTATCCGCTGGTTAGGGAGAATACTACTTGTGGCCCACAACACCTGGACCGAATTCAGATGATCATAACTTCAATAACGTAAACGATGTCCAAACTTCATGGAGACAAGGACGAGGTGCCAAGGAACTAATTGAAACAATTGCATGGTATTGTAACACTAATTTCTGTCGCAATCCTTTTATCTGTGGTTTTGCAGGGACATATCCAAAATATCTCGAAGAAGGAGTAAGACAATGGATTCAAGATACAGGATTACAAAATCGCTATTCTCTAGAAGCATTACGAAAACCAACATTTCCCAAAATTGTTGAAAAACTTCATAATAACAGTGGGATCATTCTCAATCTTCTTTTCTATAATTCAAACGCACTATTCTTTCCAACGTTCCTTGGTCATTATGTCGCAGTTACTGATATTAAATTGAAAGGCTCTATCGCTCTTTGCGCCCTCTTTCAAAACATCGCAAATCCCGAACCTACCTCTTTAGAACATAACGATGTAAACATCGTATCATATGACATCTATCCTGTAAACTTTACCTCTACACTCCCTGAGAAGGCATCATGGTGGATTGAGGAGTATTTTACTGTTGGTGCCAAGAAGTTAGCCGGGATCGCGGTATACGCTCTTATAATATTAGAGATAGGATAGGTCTTCTTTCACATTTTTTTTTTAGAAAATAAAACAGAAGAAATAAGCAGAGAGATAGGATACTATCCATCATTTTCCATAAATACCGCGGCCGCTATCACCGTAGTCCATAATCCGTTTTTATGCCCCTCTGCGGTCTGTGCGACACTCTGAGTCCGGACGATTTGTCTGCTCATCTTATATTCTTGCTTTCGTTTATCCCATGCCTTATCCGGGTCAAACTCCAACCCCAGCGTAGTTGCAAGCATGGTTGCTGCAAGGTCTTCTGTATAATCCTCAAGTTTTTTAACGGTTATACCAAACGAATGATGCTCCGAGATGTACCCATAGTTCGACCGATCTTTTGGAACCGCGATACCAACCGCTGCCCCAATCAATCTATTTGGCTCATTAGTAGAATTTCGAGACATGACGACATAGGTGATTTCACCAGCATTTAGCTCTTTAATACCTTTTTCTTTTGTAACTATTGTGCAATATGGTGGGATAATGCTTGAGACATACACAAGGTTACATTGCTCGATATCAGCATCACGTAATGCAAGCTCAAAGGATTGCAGTTCGTGCTTATGTCTCCCAACACCTTTCGTAAAAAAAACTCTTTTTGGCACCATTAGGTCTGCATAAATAACATCACATTTTATAAAGATATCTCTGAGTTACGGTAAATCTTGTTTTCTGTAAGGTGGGTCATCTTCTTCTTCGATTTCATCAGCCTTAGGCTCCACTGCTTTCATAGTCTTTTGTTTTTTCAACAGCTCTTTCATCTGCTGCTGGATATCCACCTGCTCGGGTGCAAACGCTTCTGTATATGCAACTGTTTTTTTTGTCGTAATTTTCATATCTTCTTCTTGTTCTTCCTCTTCAGGCTCCTCATCTTCTTCGTCGATTGTTTGTTTCACTGCTTTCCTTCGTGGTTTACCGACAATCTGTTTATGTAAAAGATCTCGCATCTGCGTTTGAATATCCACCTGTTGTTTTTGAAATTCCACTTGTTTCTTATGATATTGCGTGGGCACATGGTTTTGCACCATGTCCTCAATAATCTGTTTTATGTCCTTATAGGGATAAACTCCGTGTAACTCGTAGTAGCTTCGCGCAATCGGTGTCTGGACTTCTTTTCCTCCGCCAGCAAAACCAAATACTTTTGCTTTTTTTGAACCAACAGCAAGACCGCCTGCCGCCAGAGTTTTATCACTGCCAAGACCAAACCCTGACTGACTGACAGGGATAATCGTTCCAAACCCAAAAATCTGACCAAGGATTCCTTGTTTTGCATCAATATCAGCGACTTTATCATACCGGATTGTCCGCTCCCGTTTCGTAAACAAACCCCCTTTGAAGATAATCCTAAGATTTGTTATGATGTATTTATGGGACCGACGATATAATTCAACAATCAAGAACCCTCCAATGGAGACCGCAATTGAATACACAAGCAGGAAAAGCCCAGAGACACTCTCCCACTGCTGCCAAAAAAGTAACCCCAGCCCACCGGCAAAAACTCCAAGATACAAGAAAAAAATAGTCCATTGTATCGCAATAAGTGAGGCTACAACACCGATGAGCAGCAGTACAAGTCCCCAAAGAATAAGAGGATACCAGGGATTTCCCTCAAACAGAGTTGAATATGTCGAGAAGTTTGTCAACCACCACACCAACCCCCCCCATGCAATGATAAAGATGCAGAGTGTCTGTAATTTCATAAACGATAAAGGATGAGGCGACAACATCCGTTCAATCTGTTCATTTTTTAGAAGTTCTTTTCGTTCCATCCGCAACCCTCACATGCTTCATCTTTGTTGTAGTTTTAAATCTATTGGTTCTCTTATATTTTATCAACAGGAGGGTTATGACAGCTGTTGCTCCTATCATACACAGAATGGAGAGCGTTTGGGCGTTGTCCACGTGGTAAAAGAGGAAAAACACTCTCGCAAGCACATATGAACCAATCAGCATAATGAATGGAATCACTTTCCACCAGGGTTGGATTTCATCACTCGCCCTGATAAGTAGGATAACAAGATACGTTAAAAGAATCGCGATAATAGCAGTTATTGACATCCATCCAAAAACAATAAAAACTGCCAGATACACCAGTGGATTCAGAAATAACGACAACAAGTAAAACACATACAAAATAACCACTATCGCAAGGATGTAAAGTGGTTTTTGTACCAGATGGTCTTTTATACGGGTAAGATCGTGGATCATATCGATTTTCTCTTTTTTCTCTTCACCGATATAACTGGGTCGTATCCCAAGCCCGAAAAACAATAACACAACTAAAAATCCGATATGAATTGGATTGAACAAATCGATATTGACGAGAAACAGACCAAACGCATTTGCAAATGACGATAGACTCATACCAAACCCCGTCAGGGATTCCATAAAGGTAAACTCAATCGGTATTGGAAAGATAAACCTTGAACCGATAACAAAGTAACCCGCAAGCAATACAAGTCCGGCGGGGATAAAAAAAGGACCAAACAGTAGGAATGATTGTGATATCCATTCAAACACTCCTGTTTTATCTTTCTTGGGTTCAACCTTTCCATAGTTCACCGTCACCTGAAACGATGCAATCCCGCTTCTTGTCACGGTATAGCCAAGACCATGACAAATCGTTTGAAATAGGATGCCAACAAAATTAGTGAACCGACAGAACGCTTCATGACGACGACGAAACTTTGACAACATACGCTTCTGTATCTCAATGAAAAGAAGCTGCAGAAACCAAAAAGTACCAACACCGACAATGGGGCTTAGCGCTGCTCCTACGAATGCATCAATAGTTAATGGTACGGTCGCCATCTCACTCCAGAACTGTAGTCATCTGAGTATATAAAAATCTTTTTTTAAACGACCTGCAGTAAGACCTCTTGTCCCTTGTAATCATATGCCTTCCATGTCACACCACCAAATGGTGATACACCAACAATGATATGGATTCTTCCAAAATGACTAAACAAATCTAGGTCAGCTTTGGAGGGAAGAGCGATAGCAGAGGGATGGGAATGCACGGTTCCGACAACACTATAATCCACCGGTAACATGTGCAAATGGAAAATCGCATGAGAATCGCCAGAGATAGTACCTGGGAGCAATACCACCTCAACTATCGTATTTTTATTCACCCGGTCAACTCGAAGAAGCGCACCAAACTCCTGGGGGAAATTTGACTTTGAGCTTTCAAAAATCAGATCAAGACATCTTTTCGTAATCCTCCATTGAATAGGCGTAAGATTGTTTGTTTTACGTCGGAAAAATCCCATATCTTATCTCATAAGTTTTAGGCGAACCATCTGATAGAAGCTTTCACCAAACCTGATGAACCGTGCTTTCTTCTCAGATCCTGTGACATAAATACTGTTTTTTTGGGTCACCGGTGTTTGGTAGTGCCCGTCGATTACCAGGTTTGTCTCCTTACATTTCGGCAATAGATGAACGCTGACGTTGCGTTCAAGCGGAACAATCCATGGTCTCGCAGAAAGCTTAAATGCGGCAAGAGGGGCAATAATCATCGCATCGACCGCTGGATCCATAATCGGACCCCCAACGCTTAAACTATAACTTGTCGAACCAGTCGGTGTAGCGATAATAACGCCATCGGCACCCATCGATTCAATCAATTCAGTATCAGCAAAAATCTTAAGGTAAAGGATTTTTGCTATGCGTGCTGTTTGGATTGTCACCTCATTGGTCGCATCCGGCAATCGTTTTCCGTCTATCGTAATTTTTAATTTCGCCCGTTCTTCTACGTTATACTTCCCAGCGATAATCCGTTTTAATCCTTCAAACGCATATTTCGATTCAACCTCTGAAAGAAAACCAATCCCGCCTGAGTTTATCGCAAACACAGGTTTGTCTATCTCGCTCATCGCCATGAGAATAGTGCCATCTCCGCCTATCGTCACCACGATATCCGCACTTTTGTTTATTTCCTTAAACGATGACCCACTTTGCTGGATCTCATGAGCGATGGATTCCTCTACCAGCACAGTGTCATGCTGTTGTAAAAACTCAGCAACATCCTTAGCTAATGAGACGGTTCGTTTCACACCAGGGTTACAAACCAAACCCCATTTCATGGTCACGTTTATGCCCTCGCAAGTTTCATTAAAGGAGTCAGTTTCACCAGCAGTGAGGGATGCTTAGTCACCAATGCCTTAATAATACTTAGTGTGCTGAACTCTTCAAATTTATAGTCTTTTAAGGAGTCTGCTAGCATATCCAATGTTTTATCCTCCATATCAAGTAAAATTTCCTTTGTTATATAATTACGATGGAGTTTTTTACCAAATGCGTTTTTCCATCTGGTTTCGTAATCCATAAGAGTCTGTGAATCAAAATGCTGTGTTGTTACTGCTTTACCGATGGTCTCACCAGCGTATTTCCCAGCTTCGATTGCATGCATCAAACCACCGCCTGTGATCGGGTCGACCTGACGGGCTGCATCACCGACCAAAAGAAGATTGTCCTTGACGGATTGGATAGGTTCAGCGACAGGATCTGCACCAGTGAGAACCCGAAGAGGTTCGCCTTTTTTCAGCTCAGGTCGAGCAGCAATGAACTTGTCAAGTAAGCGTAATGCTTTCCCTGATTCGCTTAAGCTTGCAAGTACGCCGATGCCGACATTTGCCACATCTTTTCCTTTTGGAAACACCCAGGCATATCCACCAGGAGCCACTTTACTTCCAAGGAAAAAATCACAATATGGGCTATCCCAATCAATGTTACTTAAGGTGTATTGTACGCAGGTTTCCAAATCATAGGGTTTTAGGGTGGTCTGAATCCCTGCCCATTTTCCAATACGTGATTCGACCCCGTCAGCACCAACAATGATGTCTGCCTCAATCTCAATGATTTCGTCGAAATGCTGTGCGATGATTCCTTTGATTTTTCCATTTTGTCTTAGCAGATTCGTCGCATGAGTATTTAGCATAATCTCTGCACCTTTTTTCACTGCCCCTCGTACCAATTCCTGATCAAAGATGTCCCGATAGACGACATACCCGGTTTCGTTTCCAGCATATTCCGCTGCCAATGTCACTTTCGTACCATTAGGAGAAAAAATCCGTGCTCCATCCATTTTTGTTGCAATCCAACGTTTTCCCTCAAGAACCTTAAAATAATCAACTTTCTGACTAATCCCTTCGCCACAAAGGACTGGCACGCCGACTTCAGCGCGACGTTCAACCATTAACACTTTAGCGCCTGCTTCAGCTGCAAATCGAGCAGTCACACTTCCTGCAGGGCCACTTCCTACAATGACCGCATCATACTTCATCTTATATTCCCTCCCAGGTTATTGCTCCAATGGGGCAAGTTTTTATACAAATCGAGCAACTGTTGCATTGTTCCTTGTTTACAACTGCTTTGCTATAGATTATAAGAAGCGCGTCTTTTGGGCAGACAGAGATGCAACCGCCACATGCCAAACATTTCTCTTTTTTTACAAACGCTTTAGGCTTTGCCATAAGATTCACCTCGAGTAATACCAGATGCTATCAGATGTGCGACTCGAATTGGCTCAGGTATGGCACCACGTATGGTAGAGATATTTATTATTTCTTTTGCCTCCTGCAACGACAATCCCTTACATTTGATGTAGATAGGATTATGCTGGGTAGGGATCCTATGCAGTTCTCCTTTCTGTAAAAGGGATAATCTTTCCTTCCAATCCTTGAAATTTCTCTGCAGCGCATATTGTATTTTCTTTAAATCTGGTTTATCTCTTGTGATGGTGATGACCGGGAGATTTGTTGATTTGGAAAGCTTATTGATATCAACGACGTTAAAACCACCTAGGCAAGCGCCATCCAACATAACTGCTTTTAGCTGTCGTCGATGCCGAGAATTATTGATCATCTGTTCACAGATAGCAGTCGCTTCATTTCCGTCGACGGACACTTGGCTTCGTAAAATGCATTCGAGGTATTCACCCCCCCGCATCACGACACCAATGACCGCTGAATATTTTTCATTGAACGTGAATGGAGCATCATCTATCCCAAGGATACGGATTTGTTGTTTCATCCTACAAGTAAAAAGCCCCTTTTAATTAAGAATGTTTCTATTCACTTTAGTCCTTTATGTATAATATATACATCTTTCCCGATATGATACAAAACATGGACACTGATATAACATGGAAACACCGATCCAGTTATATATAACAACTATAGTACATATATAATATATTTTATTAGCACTTATAACATAGTTCCTGTTATTATGATGTGACCCTATGTTACTCTCCGATCGCTCCATTCAACGCCTATTAAAACAAAAACGATTGATAGTTAAACCTAAACCGATATTAAAATCAGCGTCTATTCGCCTTCATTTATCAGACCAATTTGCAAAACCCAGAAGAACAATCAAGCGAAATGAGACATTTCTTCTTAAGCCTAAACAATTGGTTCTTGGTTCAACCCTAGAGCGTATCTGCATGCCCGATGATCATGCAGGTTTATACGATGGTTCTACGACCTTGGAACGGATTGGCATCACCTCACATATGGGAAGTATGCTTATCTCTCCTGGTTCCGAGGGAAATCTCACTCTTGAAATTTTTAATGCCTCGGACAAATCGTTTCTACTAGAATCTAAGATGCGAATAGG
>LSSI01000061.1 GCA_001595945.1 Thermoplasmatales archaeon SM1-50 | reverse complement strand
ATTTCCCATGTTCTAATGAACCAACTGAACCAACAGCACATAAAAAAAGAAATAGAGATGCATCATATTCGATGGGTACAAATCCATTTCACTGATTTGATGGGAGGACTCCGAGTTTTTCATATTCCTGCAAATCGATTTATAAAAGACGATGTGCTAACCAAAGGTTCACGTTTTGATGGTTCCTCAGTTGGATTTAGGAAAGTGGAACGTTCAGATATGATTGCTATCCCAGATCCCGATACATTCCTGATACTACCCCATCTTAATGGAGAAGCACTCATTAGAGCGAACCTTTTTGATGTTGACCTTAATGCCTATCGCGCCGGACCACGACATATTCTCATTATAGCAACAGAGATTGCAAAAAGCCAAGGATTCGACAGCATTAAGATATCACCAGAAATCGAGTTTTATGTTTTTAATCATAATGTCAATAAATTTACTGAAATTAAAGAAAACCAGGGATATTTCATTGCACCACCGCTTGATATTGCAAAGGAGTATCGAAATAAACTATCTGATATTCTTATGACATGTGGGTACCCAGTTAAATACCATCATCATGAGTCTGGGAAATCACAACATGAAATTGAAATATCAGACCTTGCTACAATCCCTGCAGCTGATTTTTGTTCATTCTTCAAATTCCTCTCACGAGACATCGCTACTACGTATAATTTTGATATCACCTTTATGCCAAAACCATTTTCTAATGAGGCGGGAAGTGGTTTGCATGCTCATATCACGATGCTAAAAAAAGAAAAAAATATGTTTGCTGATGAGAATGATCCTTTTGGGTTAACTCAAACCGCACGGTATTTCATTGGAGGAATCCTTGCGCATTCACGAGGGATTGCAGCTATTGCTAACCCAACGTTGAATTCATATAAGCGCTTAATTCCCCATTATGAAGCTCCTATCTATCTCGCGTGGGCGCCCCATAATCGCAGCAGCCTTATTCGGATCCCCTCTAATAAGAATATTTCCATTGAAGTACGAAATGCAGATCCTGCAGCAAATCCGTATCTGCTCTTCTCAGCATTAATTCATGCAGGTCTTGATGGTGTGAAAAAGAAAATCAATTATGAACCTATTACTACAAACATCTATAAGATGAGCGAGAATGAAATTAAAGAACATAACATCCAGCGATTACCTACAAACCTCATGGAGGCACTCGAAGAATTCAGACATGATATGGTGCTTACGGACGCGATCGGTCGTGATGGTGCCGAGCTTTTTATTGATACAAAAACACAAGAATGGCACAACTACATGGGGGAAATCACAGACCAGGATTATAAATATTATTTCCATTGTTAACTACCCCACATCTTAAATAATATACAGTGGGCTTGGAGAGATGTAAGAAATCCAACAGGAGGGGAGAGTGCCAACAGAATCGATTTTTTGGATCTATTGCTCAATTTGAAAGACAATTGATTGTTGAGAGGATTAATCTTGGTCTGGATAGAGCAAAGAAACAAGACAAGTCTCTCGGAAGACCAAAAGGCAAGAAAGACACTAAGAACAGAAGGAAATCTGGTTATTATCAAAGGTTGGCAAAGAAATGATAATAACTTATTCATTCATAGCTAAATTCTTTAATGGTTTTTTCTTCCGAACTGACTTTTTTGATAGTTTTTTCCTTCGAACCACCTTTCGTAATGGTATTTTATCAAGAATTGACTTCCCAAATGCTATTCTATCCTGCTCTAACCTCATTAATACGAACATGACGGCAAGAGTAAACATTCCTATTCCTAAAATTAAAGAAATCATTGAAAATTGCCATGTATCAGATGCGATTCCAAACATAGTTACTATTGCTAATAGTTCTAAAACAACTGATATCAGACCAACTAAAATGATGACAATAGAAATTTTAATCATTATTCAAAACCTCACCATTTACTTTAATCAAATTAGACTATTTAAAATCTTAGTAAAAAAACTACTTCCCGTAAAAATGGGTTTGTTGCTAACGAGAATAAATGTACAATAAAAAATCAGGTGATTATTTACTCCTTACAACCTTCCATCGTTTACTACCACAATATGGACAACACAATTCTTTCTTTCCCTTTTTAGGTGACTTGGTATGTAACTCAGAAAAAGTCATTCTACAATACATACACTTATATTTTGAAGATGTTTTCATATTTTTTTCTCCGTATTTTCCGTATAAAGATAGTTCCAATTGCTTTCATCGCATAAATCATTTTACCATAGTTGGAGGTTTTTCATAATTGATACCTATTATCGAAAACCCTATTAAAGATCCAAATGACTATTTATTCACAATTCTTTCGGAATTGCAGAATGGGCAACGGTCCGATATAGACTCAACATTTTCCTTTTTAAAAAAAGATTGCCCACAACATTTGCAATGTGCTATTTTAAATCCCTCGTTTGTTTGGTATAAAATACTGGTTATTAATTTTTTCGGGAGGTTTTCAGTAATTGAAGATAAGTGATTGTGTAATGTTTATATTTTTTTCTTTTTTGAAAATAAATACCATACTATTACGCTTAAGATACAAGAAACGAAAAAAACAATCCATTCGTTTGTATCAACGTATTGTGGGTTTTCCCAAAAACCTGAGAAATAAAACCAAAAAAGACCGATTATTCCAGATATACACCCAATTAATACGGTTTTTTTCATGTCATATTTTTCGAATATCATGTCAATTAACGAACTTTTTGTCATTGGGTTTCCTTTGTAAGAATTATAAAACGTTCTTTAAACATTTTTGGAGGTTATCATTAATTGATGTTCACAAAAGGAGGATGTGTTTTGATACCTGAACAACCCTCTCAAAATCGATGTTCATTTTTTGCCCGATTTCTAAACAGCTCTATGATGTCGAATATCAATAAATTAGTTGAGACAAACCCAAGCATTTCCCACATCTTGGACAAGAATAAAGCCAATGAGAACTCTTCGCCAATCCTCTGCTTATTTTTTCAATAACAATTTCATTTTTGTCATATTCCTCTTCGCAATGTGGACATTTTACCATATAAAACCTCTTTTTCTGATAAGTCAATTTCCTTCTTAAATGATTCGTTTTGGGAGGTTATTTTTAATTGAAGCCTATTAGTGAAAATCATAATAAAATTCATCATGATGTCAAATATGGAAATAAGATATTAGCACCATACAGAGATGGTGCTGATGGAGGTAAAAAAGATAAGATATGGAAATCGAAATTGGAAATAGACGACCAGAGACCAAAAAAACCTACCTTCTTAACAGAAGGAATGGATCTGAGGAATCTTGATGTAATTATTCAAAGCATCAATAGAATTGATTGCCCTATCACATTAGACCCAAACACAGCCTCTTTCATCGATGTTTGCATCCATGCAAAACTCAGGCAAAGACTCCAAATCAGCACTATCGATAAGAATCTGAGATATGCTCGATTTATGGAGACTCATGCATGCTCTGTTGACTTCAGAAAAACAACACTGGAGAATTTCATGAGACATATGGATTACAGAGAGCAAATCGAAAAAGCATCAGCAAATGCCCTGATCCATGAATGGAAAGCCATTTAGATGTTCTTGAAGGCTTATGGCATCCAATTGTGGGAATACAGGCCACCAAGTGCACCAAAAAGCCATGTCAGAGTATTGCCCTATCCTGAAACTGTGAGAAAGTTTTTCATCTACGAGTACGCGACAGGGAAATATGAGACAGCACTGTATCAGTATATGTTCTTTTTTTGGTTTCCTGATGGGTATCAGGATTCCAACTGAGATCTATCTGATGAAAACCACTGATGTTCATTTTGAGGCAAAAAACAGAGGCTATGTGGTGATAACTGAGAGGAAAAAGCATGATTCACAGAGGAATGTGATACCTGAGAAAGCCATTCTTAACTCAAGAGTGCATAAATCACTCAAGAACTGGCTGACGTCATGGAGGGCCCGAGTAGCTAATGAATACTCAGGAGATGCTTTGTTTCTCCAACCAAGCGGAAAACCCTTTGAAGTCAGGCATCTTGGTCACAAGATCAGTCCGATAGGAAAAATGATCTGGAAAGACTTTCAACCCTATGATATGAGGCATTGGTGTGCTGTTGCAAGGCTCATAAGAACCAGGATCGAGACAGGTAACTTTGATTGTTTTCCTGTGAAAAACTGACTTGATCATGAGAGAATGAGCACCACTGAAGGCTATATCAGATATGCTGAACAGTATTACCGAGCATTACCCTGTGATTGGATCTCTTGTGCCCTGAAACCACTTGAACAACAAAAAAAAGTGGCAGAAATGCACAAGATTTTTGATAGACAAAAAAACCAACAGAATGCCGTTTTTGAGGCTGTTGACACCAATCTCTCCTTTTGTCAAAAATGGGCCCGGAGAGATTTGAACTCTCGACCTACCGGTTATCAGCCGGTTGCTCCAACCGATCTAAGCTACGGGCCCAGATGCGAGGGTGATAACACACTTTTCCTATAAAAGATTATACCGTCACAAATATTATTAGTCAAGTAATCGTTTTTCACCACTTAATTTCTGTATTTCAGAAATGTTCTGGGACGCCTCAAGGCAACCGAGATACCTTCCCTTTTCATCCCGCAATGCGTAATAATCAATTAAGACTTTTTCCTTTGCATCCTGTGGTCCTAAGGGAAGATCAATATAAAACCGTGCTTTCTGCCGTTTTCCCTCTTTCATCTCTTGTAGGATTTGTTCAACTTTCTCAAGGCTTTTTTTCGGGTGACAATTCCGTACATCACGTCCAACAACCGCTTCAGGTCGTTTAAAAATACGGGTGTGATGTTTGTTCCATGCAAGGACCTTTTCGTTTTTGTCGATGACTGAAAACTCAAGGGGAATAGTCTCCAAAACAGCATGTAAAATGTTTTTTGGTAAATTTCCAATCATAGCGAACTCTCCAGGTATTGACCGTGGAAGAGATACTGTTTTATAACTCTTTGCTCTCACAGAACATCGACATCTTAATACGTAGCAAAACAATTTCAGGTTTTAATGGATACAGAGAAAATCCTTAAAGAACTCTCTCAAAACGAGAAAAAAGTATTATTAGCACTAAAAAAACTTCATGGAAAAGGATCACCGCAAGAAATCACCAAGATAGAGGATTTCTCGTTAGATGTTGAAGTGCTCAATGCAGCGTCATGGCTCCAATCTAAAAAACTTGTTATTATCGAAAATTCCATTAAGACTGTCTATTCTCTTGGTAGAGAAGGAAAACAATTTGTTGATATCGGGCTTCCTGAGAAACGTGCATTAAAATTGTTATCTGATAAAAAGGGTGTTATAACATTACAGGATCTCACAGCGGTACTTTCTCCTGATGAAATCTCGATTGCAATAGGGTGGCTAAAAACCAACGGATGGGCAACTATCCGGAAAGAACAAGACACAATCATTGAAATTACGGATAAAGGAAGAAAAGCGCTCTCTGAAGTGACAGATGCAGAGAAACTATTAAATCTGCTTAATGAACACCCAGAACAAGAAATAAAAAAAGATTCCATCAAACCCCTTGTATCACGAAAGAAAGTTATCAAAGAAAAAGACATTATCACCAGTACAATTATTTTAACGGATCAAGGAAATACACTTGTGGAAAAAGGAATTGAAATCCACGAAGAAATCTCTCAACTAACCAGTTCCATTATAAAAAATAAAGAATGGTTACAAAAAACAATCAGACCATATGACATCCACGCATTCGCTCCTGCGTTATATGGAGGAAAACCACATCCTTTGGTGACATTGATTTCAGAAATCAGACAGATTTTCGTCGAAATGGGATTTATGGAAATTCAGGGGGATTACGTTGAATCTTGTTTCTGGAATATGGATGTGCTTTTTATTCCACAAGATCACCCTGCACGGGAGATGCAGGATACATTCTACTGTAAAAACCCATCAAAAATACAGATATCCGAACAGGAATTACTTAAAGAGGTCGCATGTGTCCATGAAAACGGGGGCAGTACAGGGTCGACTGGCTGGGGGTATAAATTTTCAAAAAACGAAGGAGAACGAGCGCTACTCCGCACCCACACCACCGTTAATACCATCCGTTATCTCTATAATCATCCTAAACCACCATGCAAGGTTTTTTCACTTGAACGGGTCTTCCGGAAAGAAGACATTGACTCGACGCATCTTCCTGAGTTTTATCAAATAGAAGGGATCATCCATGAAGAGAACGCAAACTTCCGGCAGCTCATCGGCATCCTAAAAGAGTTTTACCGTCGGATGGGATTTGAAAAAATCAGGTTCAGACCAGGGTATTTCCCCTATACTGAACCAAGCATGGAAGTTGAAGTTTTTTGGAATGGAAAATGGATGGAGCTTGGTGGGAGTGGGGTCTTCCGACCAGAGGTAACAGAACCGGTCGGTGTGAAAAATCCGGTGCTCGCCTGGGGACTTGGACTTGAGCGTCTTGCGATGCTACGATTTGGTCTTTCAGATATTCGAAGTTTGTATATCAGCGATCTTGATTGGCTCCGAAAAACACCGCTATTGTAAATTAATTTTAATATTATAAAACATCCATTTTTATAGATTGTATAAATCCATAATATTATTAAATATATTACATATTATAATTAGAAAAAGATGGTAAGTATTGTAAACAAAGATTTATATAATAACAAAAAAGATAGATACTATCGAGGTTGAGAACTAATGAAAGCGCACAAAGCGCTCCGAACAATGATATTAATAGTAATTCTTACCGTAGGATTTTTTATTTCTGCCTTTATGTCACCTCCTATCCGGGCTCAATCCTCAACCGGTCAAACAACCCTTTATTTTGTCGAGGCACTTAATTTATTAGATGACGAGAACATCTCTGAATTTGGATTCATACCTCTCGCATTAACTGCACCAACAAAGCAAAATGATTCTGAATATCCACCAAGCCTGTTTATTAAAAATACATCCAAACCGTTTCTGAAATACAGTCTTAACACCGATCAATGGCTTACGTGGTTTGGTACTTCATGGCTTTTTTATCTTTTCCAGGATTCTCCAGAGTTTAATTTAAGCGAAATGTTCCCTGGGCTTGAGCTTTTTTTCCCCCATCCGTATCGTATCGTTGAAGGTTACACCTATTACGGCAACGACTCTGTTAATATCAATGGAGATTATATTTTCAATTTATATTTCAATTCAAAAGTTAAACTTGAAAAATTTAGAGACAAAGTCAAAGTGGACCTGTATTCAGTAAATTTTGAATCTGAACTGCCACTACCTAAACGAATAACAAATACAACGGTTGAATTAACCCCCAAACTCGGCAGTGATATCTACAAACAACAAATAATACTACCTAATGTTAACTACATCTTACAACCTGGTTTTAGTTTATTAGTTAGTATTGAAATCATCCCAACTAATAAAACATTGTCTAATCTTATAACAAGATTCATTGATGTGAACCGATTCCTCGAGCGATGGGAGCGACGAGCAAACTTTCTGGAAAACCTTAGCAAACTTAATAAATTACAGCAATTAGGAACAACCCTCAAAGAGATCATATCAATCTTCAAGGAGGGGTTTATCAATATCACCTCTGAGGATCTCGCAGCAATAGCGAATACTATTCGATCAACATCGTTTATTTACGATTCAATAAAACATCCTTCATCGGTCTCCATACCAGCAAAAATATCGGAAGAAGATATCCGGATTTATTATCTTCATTCCGATGGCATCATGGATGAAAAACCACCAACCACAGGTAATCAATCCGAATCGAAATTGGGAACGACACCACTCCTATGGACTGCTCCAACTTTCGAACGAAACAAAATCCTCAAAGTGAAAAACTCATTCATAGACTTATATCTTAGTCACCGTGATTTACTACGAATATTTAACCTATTGCGCGGGAGAATAACTATCACTGTAACCCTTTATGATAACAATACGACCATCGCATCATCTGAAGTGCAACTGACCCGGACAAAAATCATTGACATACTAATCAAACCAAAGAAACCGATCACATTCTCATTCAATGGTTCAGATATTGAAATCACCTATACTCATAACCTGCGCCTGGGGGTATCATTACAAAATGGCACAAAACTTGGGTTACGATGGGTAAAATTATTCTACGATTCCTATCAATACCCTTCAGCATTACGAGTGAAGATCGAAGAAACACAAAACATAAAAATCACTAACATCACAAACATACCAGAAAACAATGAAATCATCCCAGGTGGAACTGTTGAATATACCTTCAATGTCACCAGTAACTATGCAGATAGCATACAAGTTGAGATCATCGAACGGGAAAAACTGGGTGATTGGGAAATCATCGTTCCTGAACCCACGACGGTTTTACCAAATAGCAAAACCACCCTTACAGTAGATATCAAGTCGGAGAATAATCTTAAAGAAGCTTATGACAGTAGCATCGACTTTATCATAGTAGTCAAGGGAAATACAGGAATTGCTCGCGTGGCCGGCTTTGCCGAAATATCTACTAATGCCATCAAATATGATGTAAAAATACTTGGATACTCAAATACAATCAACGTCAGTAAAGGAGAAAATCGTACCTTCTATTTCATCATAAAAAATAACAACACAGGCGCTATCGACGATGTCGATAGTTATACGGTGACTGCCACCTCCAAAAACCACTGGCCGGTTATTCCAAGAGAGAACATCAGAAACGTTGGTATCGGACAAAGTACTGCCTCCAATGATGCCAGAGTCGTTATACACGTGCCCAAAAATACAACCCTTAGTTCTGATACCATCATTATTACCGTCGCTTCTGTTGGCGACCCAAGCACCTCTGCATCCATTTCTGTGACTGTCCATGTCATTCCAGGAAATTTCCTTGAGAGCATCTATAACTTATTTGATAGTGCGGCACAAAGCCTTGGTTTGAAAGAAATGTTTGGTTCATATGGTGCGATAGTGCTTGCAAGTATACTTGTGATAATAATCTTATTTATTCTTATCATTCTTACTTTGGTGTTGACCTTAAAACCCGTTCATCTCATCTGCACAGATCGAATAAAAGAAATCGAACCAACAGAAAAAGCCATCTTTGAGCTTACATTAAAAAACCCAAGCAAAAAATCACAATCATATGAAATTAACGCGTCACAAACAAAATCTTCGCCAAAATGGATACTTGCCATAGACCCTGTAACAACCGTTGTAGAAGGGAAAGCATCAACGACTGCTCAGATTTTCGTCACACCAACAGAAAAAACTGAATCGAAGGACTGGACTCAGGTAACAGTCCATGTCAAAAAAACAGGGGAGAAGAAAACAGTATCTATCACACTACTGGCAATGATAAAGGAGGGAAAAACGCTTCTTAAGATCCATAACGTCTCTCACTGGCCTACCACATTTAACCCCGGGGAAAAGGTTATGACTTCTTTTAGTGTCTCAAATATTGGAACAATTACCGCGCGAAATGCGAAAGTTTTTTTCTATCTAAATGGAAAACAAAAAACGATGCTAAAGGTCACTATACCAGCAGGTAACATTGCAGATATCCAGATGCCTTGGATTGCAGAAAAAGGTAAAAACAAGGTCCGTATACGAGTAAAAGAGTAGTAGTAAACCTTATAACGGGAGAATACTACGGTATTGAAAAAAGGGTGTCTCTTGTGATTGATAAAAACTCTACAAAGAAGCAAGATGTCGAACAACTGAAAAACGCAGAGAAGAAATTTCAAAGTCTCATTGAGAAACGTAACGAGTTAAACCAGGTGGCAAAGCAGTTCCGCGAAGAACGGGACATGCTTAACGAAAAACGCAAGGAACTGAAGAAGGATATGGACACACTTAAGAATGAACGAGAGAAACTTGTCATAAAGATGAAGGCGCACAAAGAAAAAAGAAATCAATATCAACAACAGGCAAAAGAGCTGATTGATGCGAAACGAAAGAAAAAAGGCGACGTTATAAAAAACCTCCCCCTTCGATTAGAAGAAACAAAAGCAGACATTCAAATGATGGAATATGAACAAGAAACAACAATATTAGACACCAGAAAAGAAAACAAATTAATCGAACGGATAAAACAAAAACGAAAAGAATTTAATGATGTCAAAAAACAAATGGAGAAGCAACAACTCATCGAGGTCGATCTCTCCGATACAGATAAAGCCATTACAGAACTCTTTAAAAAAGCCGATGCAGAACATGAGAAAGTCCAAAAATATTACGAGGAAAGTCAGCAGAAACACGAGGAATATAAAAAAATCGTAAACGAAATTGCAACCCTCATCGGTGAAGCGAATAAAAAACATAAGAAATACATTGAAACAAAAGAAGAGGCACAAAGCAATCATGAAAAAGCTTCTGAGATGCGAGCGAAGATAGTCTCTGTAAAAAAAGAACGAATGCAACGATTCCAGGAAAGCAGAGAAATCCTTCGAAACCAGAACCTCAAAGCCCGCAAAGAACTCATGGATGATGACAAACTTGAGAAAGTTGCAGAGAAATCTGTGGAAGCCTTAAAGGGAGGAAAAAAAATAACGCTTTCAGGCTAAAAAATATTACGTCAATTGTCGAATATCAGTCGGCACTTTTAAGTAGTCTTTTTTGTTTTGGGCTTTGTTGGATTCATCATGGAAGAACTAGGCATAGTTAGTTATGGAAGCCATATCCCGCGCTATCGTATCAAAGCAGAAGTAATCGCAGCAGTCTGGGGTAAGGATGGAGCAGCCATCAGCCGGGGTCTTGGAATTTTTGAAAAATCAGTCCCTTCAATTGATCAGGATACTGCAACAATTAGCGTTGAAGCATTACGAGCAGCATTGAAACGATGTACAACACTGAACCCAACGGAAATCGGTGCTATTTATGTTGGCAGTGAATCACATCCGTATGCTGTAAAACCCACGGGAACGATCGTAGGAGAAGCAATCGGTGCCACACCAGATCTCATGGTTGCTGACTATGAGTTTGCGTGTAAAGCGGGAACCGCTGCAATACAAACCTGTATAGGGTTTGTAAAAGCAGGAATGATAAAGTATGGGGTAGCCATTGGGGCTGACACCTCACAAGCCGCACCAGGAGATGCATTGGAGTACTCGGCTTCAGCAGGTGGTGCTGCATTTATCATAGGAAAAAACAACGTGATCGCAACAATAAACCATACCCTTTCATACACGACAGATACTCCAGATTTCTGGCGTCGAGCTGAAATGAAATATCCCTCACATGGAGGACGATTCACTGGACAACCTGCTTATTTTAAACATATCACCAACTGTGCGACAAAGCTTATGGAAAAGGCTGGTTCAAAACCACAGGATTATACCTATGCGATTTTTCATCAACCAAACGGAAAATTCCCAGTCAACGTCGCAAAGAAACTTGGGTTTACTATTGATCAGGTAAAACAAGGTCTTATGGTTCCATATATTGGTAACACCTATTCTGGTGCATCAATGATTGGGCTTGCATCAGTTTTAGATGTAGCAAAGCCAGGTGACCGTATATTTATGACAAGCTATGGTTCTGGAGCAGGAAGTGACGGTTTTGATATAACAGTTACGGATACAATAACAAAACTTGCTCGAGAGAACGCACCAACAATCGCACAACTTGTTGCTGATAAAGAATATGTTGACTATGGACAATATACGAAAATGACCAACCTGTTATTTTGGGAGTGAGAAAAAAATGAGAGATGTCGCTGTCATAGGAGTAGGATTAACGAAATTTGGAGAACGATGGGATCAGTCCTTTAGACAACTCATCGCAGAAGCAGGATCAAAAGCAATCCTTGATGCAAACATAGAAGGAAAAGACATCGATGCATTATATGTTGGTTCCATGAGTTCCGGGCGATTTGTTGACCAAGAACACATTGGTGGACTTGTCGCTGAGGTTTCAGGTTTTTCACATTTACATATCCCTGCTACCCGTATTGAAGGTGCGTGTGCATCGGGCGGTTTGGCTGTCCGAGAAGGATATCTCTCTGTTGCTTCAGGTCTGAACGATATCGTGGTTGTCGGCGGCATTGAAAAAATGAATGATGTTAGTGGCACTGCAGCAACAGATATCCTTGCTACCGCATCAGATCAAGAATGGGAAGCATTCTTTGGTGCAACATTTCCGGCTCTTTATGCGATGATTGCGACAAAACATATGCATGATTATGGAACGACAAAAGAACAACTTGCACAAGTTGCGGTAAAAAACCATGCGAACGGAGCGCTTAACCCATATGCCCAGTATCAGTCCCCGGTTCCACTTGAATCTGTTTTGAAAGCCACTACTGTCGCATATCCTCTTGGGTTATTGGATTGCTCGCCAGTAAGTGATGGCGCTGCGTCGATTATTCTTTGTTCTGCTGACAAAGCAAAGAATTATATCGATAAACCAGTGAAGATTATTGGCTCAGGACAAGCTTCAGATACACTTTCCCTTCACGGAAGACGTGATATTTGCACCCTTGATGCAACAGTGCACGCAGCAAAAATGGCCTATAAACAAGCGAACCTCACCCCAAAAGACATTAGCTTTGCTGAGGTCCATGACTGTTTTACCATAGCTGAAATCTGTGCTATTGAAGATTTAGGATTTGTAAAAAAAGGAGAGGGTGGAAAAGCAATTGACCAAAAAATCACCACCTTAGATGGTTCATTACCGATTAATACCAGTGGGGGTCTTAAAGCAAAAGGACACCCTGTCGGAGCAACAGGTGTTGCACAAATAATTGAAGTGACGTTGCAGTTACGAGGTGAAGCAGGAAAACGACAGCTAAAAGACACACAGAGAGGCCTAGCACATAACATTGGTGGTTCTGGAGCGTCAGGTGTGGTTCATATTTTGGAGGCGATGTAACAATGAAAGAGGGTGTGGCACGATTCTGGAGACAAATTCCGGAACGTTACAATTTTATGGCAAATAAATGTGAATCCTGTGATAGAGTCTACTTCCCGCCAAGGGAATCATGTCCATATTGCCGGCGAAAAAGTATAGGAAAAATGAAAAAAACAAAACTGTCCGGAAAAGGTGAAGTGGTAACCTATACGATAGTCCATATTGGTCCTGAGGGGTTCGAAGAGCAAACACCTTATCCAATCGCAATCATTAAACTTGATGAAGGCCCCTATATAACTGCTCAGATCGTGGACTGTCCATTCGATCAGATTAAAATCGGTATGAAAGTCGAAAGCACATTTCGGAAAATCCAACAAGACGGACACACGGGTGCTATTTATTATGGATATAAGTTTAAGCAACGTAAGTAGATGTAACACACTGTTATCAGTCCTGTATTAAAATTGTTTTCACTCGTGATTAGTTTTATCTAGTTCCCTGTCGTCAAGATGTTTGTATGTCTCTTTTCTTTTTCAAAAAAAGGATTGATGCTGTAATCGCACCTAAGACAAAGACAAGCTCAAAACCAGGAGTACCTTTATCTCCCCCTCGTCCTCTGCCAACCGGGACAGTTATACTCTTGGTACTTGTTGCACCAGCATTATCAGTTACTCGTACTAAAATAGGGTAGTTGTCTGCTAGTGTCCATGAATGTGTTGTTGTCGGAATGGTATAGGACTCCTCGAATACGCCGTCATTGTTCCAATCCCACTCATATAATATGATAGAACCATCAGAATCGTAGCTTGTTGAGGCATTAAAAGCAATCGTTTGATTTACAGAAGGATTTGGCGGGGTATAGGTGAATCCAGCAACAGGTGGTGTATTCTCACCTCCTATCGGAGCGCCCATCGTTAATCCATTCCAATTGTCTCCTTGCACAGGGAAGTTTGATGTAGTATAGGCATGCCCTCGTATTTCAGCAGGTGTATCAGAGATCCATTCATCACCAACGTTCTCTGGTGCAACAAGTCCTAAGAACGTTAGAGAGGACAAGGAAGTACAGTAGGAGAACGCTTCAGATCCGATGGTTGTGACACTCCTAGGGATGCTCACCGAGGTTAGAGAAGTGCAACAGGAGAAAGCAGCATGTCCAATAGTAGTGACACTGCTTCCGATGATTAGGGAAGACAGAGAAGTACATGAATAGAACGCGTAGTCCCCGATGGTAACGACGCCACTACCAATAGTAACGGTAGAAAGGGACAAGCAGTAGTAGAACGCAAAATCCTCAATCGTAATAACGCTACTTGGGAGAATCACCGAGGTTAAAGAATTACAGAAATAGAACGCATAATGTCCAATCGTGGTGACACTGCTAGGGATAGTCACAGAGGTAAGGTTATTGCAGCTATTAAACGCACCAGCTCCAATGGTCATCACACTGTCCGGGATGATCACAGAAGTTAGGGTGGGGCAGACATTAAACGTATTATCACCAATGTGAACCGTTGGATACCCTCCTAGCGTAGATGGGATTGTTATCTTTCCCCCAGTGCCAGTATAACCCGTAATGGTTGCTACCAAGGGAATCCCATTCGTTATATATGTATAGTCACCATCCTGATCTGCGGAGAGACTATCGGGGAGTCCGACGAACAAAGCACCTATCAGCAGCAGATAAACAAACAACTTAAATAACCTTTTTTTCATATTACTTTTGAACCACCTCACGATGATATCAGATGGTTTGTTATCCTGTGATTTCGTATAAAGGTTTGGAAAAAAACGATATCGTAAGATAAAGCAAGTTTTTTAAGAAATCAAAAAAAAAAGAGGGGTGATGTGTTTATGCATCTATTGGTTCAGGTGCTTGCCATTCAGGGCTGTAGATCACTAAGCTTGGATCACCGTAGATAACCTGTATGGAGTTGATGGGATACATACTTGCAGGTCCATACATGGACGTGTTGTCACCTGTCGTTCTGTCTCTACCATGGAGCCAGACTTGTTTTGACCAAGCAACACCAACAGATTCTCCATGGACCAGGGCTTCTATAAAGACTTCGTCGTCGGCAATATCCGCCTCAGGGCATAGCCCTGTGTTCGCATTTCCATAAAAGAGGACAGCTCCATGATCTAAAAAGACCAAGGGACCATCTCCATCTCCTGTTGTACAGGACATATAGAATATCGCGTTACTGCGGAGGTTCTGGAAATTCTCATCAACCCATTTGTAATGAATGATATCGTATAAATTCGGGGGTTCCGGGTTGAACCAGACATTTCCGGATATCACATCTCGAACCATCCTCCAGTTATCATACATATATCCCCGCCAGGCGTCCCACCAGATCTGATCAGGATAATTCGAGTGTTCAGTCTGTTCATACATGGCGGACATACCGCTTCCACCGGTTCCATGACCAGAGTAGTAATACACGCTTGCGCCTGCGTTCATTCGTTCCAGGTGCGCTTTCCAGAATGTATGTCCATAGTAGGTTCGAAGGTGAGAACTAAAGGTATCCTTTACGACACGTGATGAATATGCATAATATCGGATCCCGTCGTTTAAAACAAATGAGTTGGCTTCTGGGTAGTTCATAAGGGAGCTTGTTGTAGCATTCCGATTCGGGTTAGCAAAAATCAATGCTGGATAAAGAACGCTTCGGACGATGAGATTACTTGAATACGCAGGGGTAATTCCAGGGATTTGCCCAGCGTAGGAGTTGTTTCCATTTAACACAGAATGTAGTACCATGTTGATATCGGATCGTGGCGCAACAATAGCATATGCTTCTTGACCCTCTAAGTCAAGTCCAAGGCTGTCAATATAGTTATGGAAATAGGTGAACATCTCCTCATTCCAGTATCGATTTGCATCAAGACCAAGTGGCGGAAGGACACTTGTATTTCCATTCAGTAAAAACTTTATGAAATTGAACAACAATTTGAATTTATTCTGCTCAACAGGTGCGTTATGAATTGGTAAATGTCCATTCGCACGAGATCCATGGTAGTAATCCCCAGCCCATCGTAGCCACAGGACGATTCGTTCAGCTAAAGCAGCAGGGTCTCCATCAGGGGCATCCTCTACACGGATAACAGGTGATCCATGGTATGCTGCAAGCATCGCTGCAGAGGCAAAATACCCTTCGCCGGTTTTTAATGATGTTGCTGTAACATAGTTCTCAGAAGTCGGATAGCTCTTAATCTCATCAACGATTTCCTGCATGGTTTGTAAATCCTTTTCAATCGTTGGTAGTTTACTGCGTACATCTGCACCGATTCCTCCTCGTTCAACAAAGATGACTTTTGTCACACCCAGAGTGGTAAATGCACTTGCAGTAGCTGCAGGGATACTATCTTCAGTGACATACAGTAAAGGATAATGGTTTAATGATGCAATAACTGCAGCATTCGCCGCTGAAATTGTTGCATCGGCTCGGTCAGGGTTTATGGTTCTCAGTGTCGTGGTAAGGGTATACCTCACATTTGGTCCTTCTGCATTCCGTGGGACTACAATTACAGTCCATATTCCTTCTTCAGGGTGAAGGACTTCCGCGGTAAATTCCGTATGAGGATCAGGGTTCCAGGTTCTCCAGGGGTTATACGGTGGGTTTTCAAAACCATTCCAGACATGAATTGGGTTAACTGGTCCGTTCCACGCAGGCGTCACAGGTGCTCTCAGGTTTCCTTGCGGGTCAACAAGAAATACGAGCACATCAGATGGTTCATCTGTTGTAACTACCGCGTTGATTACTGCATCATTTGAATTCACTCTGAAACGATATCGGTCACCAGCATATTTTGTGACAATAACAGAGTCATGTGATGTGTTTGCAAGTTCTGAAAGCGCTGACCAAAATCCTACACGGGTAACAGGGAAATATATATCCCCTGCATATCCAGTCCCATCATACGGTACCGGCCAGTCATCATAACCGAGATCCATATATTTCGGGAAAGCCTGTGTAAGAATGGAACCAACTATAGAATGACTTGACAGGGTAATACCTGTAACATTAACACTCATCGCACACCATTTCGGTCCAACAAACTGCATGTAACCAAATTGACTTTGAAGTCTTGGATCTTTACCGTCGATCGTTTCCACTTCAGCAACATGGGATAATGTTCTTGTTTTACTTAACACAGTTTTTGTTGTATCCTCAAATGAGCTGCCATCGACTGCGACAACCGCTGTCTCGGAGGATGTCCATCCATTGGTTGCTATTTCAGCGGCTGCTTCAATGGGATCTGTAGGAACTGTGTATTGTTCTGGGATCTTACCAAATAATGCAAGATAGTCATTCCAATCATCAACAAGATACTGTGTCAAATCATCAACTGTCCCAAATTCAGTTGGATCATCATAGTAGGCTGTCGGAGTTGAATCCCCTGTGTAGATAATTGGAGCGAGATACCGCTTTCCATCAGCCATGTAGTTGCAGGCTGGAACCGCGGCAAGGTATGCGAAATCGTCTTTAGTACTCTCCGGGTCATTTGTTACCTTAAACGTCTTTGCGATAGGTGTGATTTGTGGTTGTGGGATTGGTCCAGGGACAGATCCACTGGTCTCCACGGCAATCGTTAGATTATAGGGACCTGCACCATACGAATAATATTGCCATTCTGTTGGTTGGGGACAATCGACCCATCCGGGGAAGATATCCACTCGGATACTCCATTCCCCTGTGACATTAGCAGGATAGTTAAACTCATCATCATAGTAGTAATTTCCCTCATAAACGAGTGTTCCGCTAGGGTTATAGAGTTGAAGGTCAAAATCAGTTTGATATACCAAATCGTTCATTTTCAATGTGACATGAATCCCTTGTCCATCAGTTACTTGGATTTTATACCAATCATAGGGATCATTTATATCGAGATATCCAAAGTATGTTCCAGGTGTGAGAAGTAATGCAGCAGTACGGGTATTTGGAGCATCGCCAGCAGTGTTTGCATCGTTCTGTCCGATAAGGGTTACATTAAAGGTGTACTGTCCAAGTCCACTTCCACTGACGTATTGTAACACAACATACCATTTCCCAGTATATGTAGGTACATAGTTTATGATTTCTTGAGTGCTGCCAGAATTGTTGGATGAGATGACCATAACGGAGTCGGCAGTCCATAAAGATACATTAAGATCAAAACCAGTAGGAGGGGTCACAGAGAAGACAATCTGTTGACCTACACAAGCGGAGAAGAAAAACCAATCAACTGTATCGGTTGATGATAGTTTTCCTGATCTCCCACGACCTGGTGTTTCATCAATAAGTTCCCCAGGATATAATGCTAATGCTCTTGGTAGGTCTTTTCCTGCATCCTTTTTATGTCCAGCATCATCATTATCCGCAGAACTCGTTGATGCAGGGTTTGGGTCGATTAAATGGTAACTTCTGTCTAGGATAAAAACGTTTTTATCACCTTCAGTGTAATAACTTTGTTCCGAACTGTTACTCGTTGTTTGATCTATTGGTGTGGTCGTAGCAATTGTACTTATAGGAACAATAACAGCAGCTCCTATAAATAGCAGTGCTATAACAACTGCTTCTATTCTTGATATTTTTGAATGTTTTTTATTATTCATATTTTACCCCCTTTGAATATAATGATTATATGATTGGCCATTATATATAAGTTTCTATTATTAAGAACGAGAAGTTTGATTGTTGTATTTTAAAATTATATGATATTTACTACAACTTCTATATCATATTCATATCATATCTTAAAAAAAGTGAAAGGCATGTGTTGGTTTAATTATCTTTATAAAGGTTTTATTCATCCAAACTATAATGAGTATAATGATTGGAGTTGCCTCGCTTCTAAATCAATTTATTGGATATCTTTTTATTATCCTTTTACCTATTCTGGTATTATATATTATTTATCTTATTATCACAAAAGCATTCAAAGATATGGGTTTTTCATCCTTTGAAGCAATTGTTATTGTGTTTATCTCATTTTTACTTGGATCAGGAATAATTGATGAGTATGTAGGAATCAGTTTTTCAAATATCACCTTATTTATATACGAAACCCACTGGGTAATTGGTATTAATGTCGGTGGTGCAGTAATTCCTATTCTTCTTAGCGTTTATTTATCCTTTAAAAATAAATTACAACCGTTTAAGGTTTTCCTTGGGATAGGAATTATTTCTGTGGTGACTTTTTTTGTAACCTATCCTGACCCAGATCAAGGGATTATCTCAGTGTTTCCTTTCTGGTTACTTCCAATTATTAGTACAAGTTTTGTTTCTATTTTATTTTCTTTGAAAGAAAAAAACAAAGCTGCACCTCTTGCGTATACTATTGGTACGCTTGGGGTGCTTCTTGGAGCAGATGGTTTCCATTTGATGAGTCTTATCCAATATGAGATACAGGCTACGAGATACGCGGTTATTGGAGGAGCTCATGTATTTGATATGGTCTTTATAACAGGGATTCTTGCAGTGTTCCTTGATGGTATCTTCATTGTACAAAAAAAACGAAAAAAAGATTTATGAATGGATGTTTCTGCGATTTCTTCGATGAACAAGTTACTTGCTCTTTAATTGTTCATCACAATGAGGTTTGGGATTATGCATCATCCCCCATGGGAGCCACATCGCGGTCAGCAGACCACCTACAATGAAAAAAGCGACGATGAAGATTGCGAGATTTTGATAGATACTGTATGGTTCTGCTATCATCCAGAACCAATAAATCAAAAAGATAATGACAGATACTATAACGATAATGGAGACCCAGACACGCCAGCGGAATCCTCTCAGCTTCCACATTTCCTTCTCAGCTGTGTTTTGTTTTTTAAAAGCCCAGTATGTCCAGGGTATACCTAAGGCTGCTGCTAAAAGGAGGACAGAGAGAAGGAAAACCGCGATATTTCGCTCCCATGCGTAATTTTTCGCATAAAAGAACAACCATAGCACAAGAAATACAAGCCATCCGACCACAACAAGAATGGAGAAAGACATACTCCATGCAAGACCTTTCATTTCATTTTTGCTTGCGTCTGACTTCTCACCCATTTCAATCCATCCATTAGCAACGTAGTAAGGATTTTTGTATATATAAATATAAATATGATAATAAGCGGAGGATACAAAGAAATTATTTATTTAAAAATAATTTCACTATCTGATCACACTAGTTTTTTCTCCAATAATCTTTATAAACAATTCGTTAATCCTCCGATAATTTTTTTTATAAGAGAAAGAGCAAAAAGGAGTTTAGAGGATTTCGAAAGGTCGTAATCGCCTCTTACTTTTCTTTAGATATAGCTTATGGATTAAAATTAGAATGTTTTTTTAACCAATATTCAATTAACTCTTTCTCAGTCATCTTCGATAATCTTTTCTTCATACTATTCCAGATGATGTATAAAAAGCCAAGTGAAATTGGTAGAAGAAGGGTTACCCAAATGTACATCAGAATCCACATTAACGCTGGAAACCATGTTGGTGTGGGAGTAGGTTTACTAATAATAACTAATACCATTGTAAATAATAAAGCAACCCATGTATAGACAAGGAATCTTACGATTTTTTCATAAATGTTCATGTGAAATATTATATTAAGAATATTTTCTAGTAGAAAAAACTTTTCCTTCCTAAAATAAAAATAATTTGCCTAAAACTCCATTAGGGCCTTTGCATGTTATCCATGTTTTCTTAATGTGTCTATGAATCTTATTTTAAGACCATCGGATAATTAATATGTCCGTTTTTTATTTCACGGGTCATTGTTAGATCATGGATTAAAAACTTTACTACTATAAGGAGTTGAAGGTTGTTATGAAAATTAAAGAAATTAAAAAAGCAGTAAAGAAGAGATATGCAAAATTTGCTCGGGACAATATCTCTTATTGTCCAACTTGTAATTCAGCAAAGAATAATATTACAAAACAAGCAGAGTCCATTGGATACTCTGCAAATGAATTGAAAAGTATTCCAGAGTCTGCTGTCCTTGGTTTAGGGTGTGGAAATCCAACTGCTTTAGCAGAACTTAAAAATGGAGAAATTGTCCTTGATTTAGGTTCTGGAGCGGGGATAGATGTATTTTTGGCTGCAAACAAGGTAGGTGAAAGCGGTCATGTTATTGGTGTTGACATGACTGAAGAAATGATAAAGAGAGCGGAAAAAATAGCAGAAGATAACAATTACAAAAACGTGGAATTTCGAGTAGGTGAGATAGAAAATCTCCCGGTAAAAAACAATACTATTGATGTAATCATCAGTAACTGCGTCATAAACCTCTCTCCAGATAAACTACAAACATTTAAGGAGGCTTTTAGAGTTTTAAAATCAGGAGGTAGATTAATGGTGTCTGATTTAGTAACAGAAGGTTTTCTTCCAGAAGATATTAAAAAAAGTTTTGATGCATGGAGTGAATGTGTTGCTGGTGCATTGGAGAAAAATCAATATCTGGATACGATAAAGAAAGCAGGTTTTCATAATGTTGAAATTATAAGTCAAAACCGTTATTCTGAAAAAGAAATGGATGATAGGCTTACAGGTAAAATTACAAGTATTAAAGTGCGTGCATATAAATAAGGAGGTTATTGTTTTGTAATAAAGCATCCTTTTTTAAAAATATACTTCTTTGAATCAGATACATGGACACGATTCACAGATAGAGGCGTATTAGAGATTCGTAGAGGTTTAAAAGAAAGGTTAATAAAAAAAATTCGGTTTAACCCACTTCAAAGTCCTATAGACACTTTTTATCTTTTATCTTATAAAAATATTTTCGGAGTATTACCGAATCGTTTATATAAACTTTTTTGTTTTGGGATAGAAAGAAAGACAGGAGGCAAATTATATAATTGTCAGCAAACTTTTAATAAACACCTTTTATTTTACATCCATGTTTTTATTTAACTCAGAGGCAGAAAATGGATCATGACTCACTGGAAGAAATGACCAGAAAAAAAGATGAACTGCAAGATAGAGCAAATAAATTAAAGAAGAGTCGAGATGAATTACACGATCAGTCAAAAAAAATGGCTAGAGAACGTGATGAGCTAAATGCAAGAGTTCGACAGATACGAAACCAGATTAGCGACCATAAGAAAAAACGTGATGAGTATAATGAACGTGTAAAACACGCAAAGGAACAACGAAATGATTTTTTAACACGTCATATCGAACTAAAAAAGAAAGTTAAGGAACTGGAACGAGAAAGAACCTCAAACACTGGTGTAAATGTCAATGAATTAAAACAGTATCTGAGAAAACTTGAAAATGAGCAGATGACCCAACCAATGTCTGCTCAGAAAGAAAAAAAATTGATTGAAACCATCAAGGGAACTCACTTAAAATTAAAAGAGGCTGAGGAGAAATTAAATAAGGATCCCAAACTGAAAAAAACAATAGAAGAAGGAAAATTGCTACGACAGAAAGCAGAAAAACAACATGAACTTGTCGAAAAAATGGCAAAAAAAGCCCAAGAAGAACATCAAGGAATGCTGGAACAACTACAGCTACTTGATAAACTCGTCAGACGAACAACCGAAATCCAAGAAAGCATCGTCGTAACCAAGATAGAGGCAGATAAACTGCATAAAGAATTCATCGACCATGTAAACAATATTCATGATATAGAAAAAAACATTTCCACTACAGAGAAGAAAAAAGAGAAAAAGAAAAAAATCGCTGACGTCTCTGCTGCCCAGAAAGAGGCAGATGATATCTTTGAGCGTTTCAAGCGAGGAGAAAAACTTAGTACTGAAGATCTGATGATTTTGCAGAAAGCAGGATTATTATAACAATTATTGTAATAGGTAACATAACCCTGGAGGGACTTTAAAATGCCTTGTGAACTTTGTGGGAGAGAGTGTAAAGGTGGCAAAGAGGTAATTATTGATGGTGCGAAAATGTTTGTCTGCCCAGATTGTATCAAATATGCGGAAGGCGGTATACAACAGGAACCTGTGAAAACAATTAGTCCACCTCATCCTCAGCGATTCATTGTTAAAAAAACACAAAGAACAGAACGGGATATCTATAAGGAAAGAAGCATGGAAAAGGAACTGGTAAGTGACTGGAATCATCTCATTGAACAAGCACGTAAAAAGAAAGGATTAAGCAGAGAGGAACTTGGATTTAGAATCGGTGAACGAACTGTTACAATCGCTAAACTGGAAAATGGTGATCTCCGCCCATCAGATCAGACCATTGCAAAGCTGGAAAAAGAACTAGGAATTCAACTTATGGAAGAAATTAAAAGTGTTTCCACTGAAACTGGATCGCAGACACGCGCTCAAGGCGGATTTACCCTTGGCGATTTTATCAAAACAGATAAGCAAGACGCATGAAAAAAAACGATTTTTCAGCGGCATTGAGAGCGTTACGAAAGGCAGAGCTCATTATTTATCCTACAGATACGCTTTATGCACTTGGCGCAGACATCTATAACGAAACAGCGGTAAGAAAAATATTTGACATTAAACAACGCCCATACTCGATTCCCTTACCTGTCGCGGTTCATTGTGTAAAAGCTATTGAACCTCTTGCGTTTATGGACGATACAGCACAGAGAATATGTCAGAGGTATCTACCTGGTAGCTTAACGATTATTTTGAAAAAAAAACCAAAGGTTCCTGATGTTGTCACTAGTTGCATGGACACGATAGCAATACGTATACCAAACGATCCTCTTGCTTTAAAATTACTAGAACAATATGGTCCATTGACTGTCACCAGTGCAAATCTTCATCAGAAAACAACCCAAGCAACAATAAAGGATATTCTTAAACAGTTGCAGACGCATATCGATATTTGCCTCGATGATGGTAAAAGACAAAATACGTCCTCGACGATTATCAATCTTTCAACTAAACCGCCAAAGATTGTGCGTAAAGGTTCTATAACAGACAAAGAACTTCTGGATGTGATTTCACATGGATGATGCAGTGTATGAGAATTATAAACGTGCAGGAAAGATTGCAGCTGATGCAAGAGATTTTGGTGTTTCTTTACTAAAACCAGGGATGCAGTTGCTCGACGTTGCTACAACGATTGAAACAAGAATAATAAAAAATGGTGCAGGTCTTGCATTCCCTGTAAACATCGCGCTAAACACACTTGCGGCTCATTACAGCCCACGGCACGACGACTCACTTGTTTTTCAAAAAGGAGATGTTGTAAAACTTGATGTCGGTGCCCATATAGATGGTTATATCGCTGATACAGCGATTACCATTGAACTTGAAACACACCGTTATGACGATATGATCCGCGCGTCAGATGAAGCATTAACAAAAGTCATTGAAGTACTCTCGACGCATCTTCCGTTACATGAAGCAGGAAAAACCATCGAAAACACTATCACATCGCATGGGTATAAACCTATTGAAAATTTGATGGGCCATGGATTGAAGAGATATCAGCTGCATTCAGGAATCTCCATTCCCAATGTTGCAGCGTTAGGCAACAAAAACACACTAAAAGAAGAAGACGTGGTGGCTATCGAGCCATTTGCAACCAACGGGACAGGACATGTGATATCTGGTGAAGGCAGCAATATTTACCTTTGCAAAGATTCAATGAAAGCGAAATTTATTCGAGATAATAAGACGAAAGCTCTATTTACCAAAATAAAAAATCATTTCGGGACGCTCCCATTTGCTCAAAGATGGTACCATGATCTGTTCCCAAAAGACGAAATCGTAATGAAAAAACTATTATTTTTAGGCGTCATGAAACATTACCCGCAACTCGTGGAAGCGAAAGGTGGGATTGTAACACAGAGAGAACATACGGTGATTGTACGAGAAGATGGATGTGAGGTGATAACATAAAATCAGGAAAGAATAATGTTAAAAACGGATTTAAAATCATCCAACTTGAAAAACTAAACTGGAAACAACTCGACCAACTTGACCGGCAAAACACCATCGTGTTTATTCCCCTTAGTCCGTTAGAGGAACATGGTCCTCATTTACCAATTGGTACTGATTTGCTAACTGCACGAGATGCCGCAAAAGAAGCGATTCAGAGAATCAATAAGAAAAACCCTGAGATTCTAAGCATTTTATTCCCCTCTATTCCTCTTGGTTATTCCAAAATGGCATCTGACTTTCCCGGCACTATTTCAACACAAATAAAAACGATTAAGTCTATTGTTAACGATGTATGCAGCTCCCTTGCAAAATTTCAATTCAAATATTTTGTTCTCTGCACCTTCCATATGGATTTAGGGCATCTCAAAGGTATCTATAGTGGTATGTCTAAAGCAATGAAAAACCATGACATTAAAGTCATCGAACCATGGGGACCATATTTCTACCACAAAGAAGTGGAGAAACAGGAACCACAGGTTGGGTTTGACACGAAAAAAGAAATTCACGCGTGCTTTCGAGAAACCTCTTTAATGAATTATCAATACCCATATCTAGTCGATCCATCCTACAAGGACCTGCAGAACATCTATCGGGACTTGTATTCACCAGGTGTGCTTGGTAAAACTTTTAAGGAGATCGGAATCAAGGAAGGATACGTAGGAAGTCCTGCTCGGGCAGATAGTAATTATGGACGATGGTATTTCCAACAAATCGTTGAGACAATCGCACAAGCGACGGTAGATATGTTGGATGGAAAAAAAACACTAGAGCTTCCTAAACATACAAAAATGCTCATGCGCTCAATGTTCTGGTTAAAATAAACCTCTTATGGAATACGATAGTCTCCATCTCCGTTGTAGACGAGTTTTGAATGAAGCAGCCAATTATAGAACCCACCCGATCGAATGAGTCTACAGACCTGCTGTATAGTTAACCCGTAAGATAGCAAACGGAATGTAAGTACTGAGGTTCTACTATTTATCCAAAACACGGTGTTATTGGACCAACCCATATAGACACGTGCTCCAGCATCAAGAAACTTCTCAGCCATAGAGGAATCATATAAGGCGTAACAAGTCGCCATGAATACAAGGGAATCAGGAAAAGCCCGTTCTGAATAATAATATTCGATAAATGCAGGGGTAAATGCGACAAACGCTTGGTTTCCAACCAAGCCCTTGACGATGAAATTATGCTGGTAATCAAAACTATACTTTTCTTCGGTCTCATTGGTCCAGAACTCACCAGTAGCGATGACGACAGTATCTGCTTGCTGGTCTCCATCGATATCAAAATAACCTGCATGCGTGTTTATAAAAATAATATCAACAGAAAGATTACTTCTGATATAATTTAGATTCACTGCTTTATTTGCGAGATATTCCAAAGAATAGTCCTGTCTAAGAAAAATTGAAATGATTCTCTTACATTGATAATGACCATACATATGTTCAGCTGGATTGAGAATAACAGCAGTAGTATTTCTATCACCTTTATATCTCTTATGAATAGGTGTATATATAAAATCTCTTAAGTAATTGGGTTTGCTTAAATCAGGATTGATAAGAACGGTGTAAGAACCATCGATGAATTTTATTGTAATCGAGGTGCCTATAAGGCTTGCATAAGTAATAAATGGATGCAGATTGTACCATTTTTCTAAAGAAATGAGATGTTCTGAATAGGTTTTATACACATTTTGTTGAATACGTACATAATCCATCCCATCCTGAATAATCTTATCATACGCAATAAAACAAGATGATTCCGGGGATGGGTCAAACCCATTCACCTCAACAGAGACCAGACTATAAAGAAGACATATTAGAAGGAATATTGCAAGTGTTTTTTGTCTCAGTTTAGATCTCATTATCTTTACAGTACCCATTGATGAGAACGCTATTTAAATATATCGTAGAGAAAATAAAAAAAGAGTAAAAGATTAGATATTAAAGCCAGATGGATACAGCCCCTGTATCATCTGATCAAAAATCTGCTGCATGACTTCTTCTATATTAAGACACTGAATAATGCGCAATGTGAATAATACCACAATAAAGGTGATAATTAACGCGATTGGAACCAAAACAATAGCAGTGATGACACATCCTATGACACTTGAGGTGTTCAAACCAAGTGGTAATGGTGTATTTATTTGGTTTGATAACAGTCTTGGTTCAACCCTTTTAATCTCTTCTATAAATAACGATGGGTCGTTTTTCATGCGATGCAACTGAGTCTGGAATTCAATCATCGTAATACCTTGCTCTTGTAACAAGGCAATAACACGTGGATGAGAGCTAACTGTCTCAATGAACTTTGCGAAAAATGCTGGGTTTTGAGCAAGCAGTATCACGGTTCGATCTATCGCTATCCCAAGTGAGGGATTTGAGCTAAGAAAAAAGCTGGGTGTACAAACCTTTTCCAAGATATGAAGTTTGTACCGTTTGTTGCCTTTCTGTATCTATTGAACGTTGTGTTCGGATAGCAAATAATGGTGAAATTATTTTTTCTGAGGATTGTTTGGTATCAGTTCAAATAACAGAACTAAAAGATGCTACCATTAAAATAACATCTGCGGAAACACTTAAAACAATGGTTTTTTCTCCATATTTCTTTCCCAATAGAACTTATCTCACTTCCTGTGTTTAATTTTTATTTTTTATTATTTATTATTATATGATAATACTAGGATATATTGAGTTTAGAATATCAAAGACCTGGTACAAAGGTATCGTTAGTTTTGAAGAACCTCTCCAAAAAGGAAAAACTGGGTATTGTAGATTCGACGTTGTCGTTCCGTAGGTTCTGTAAAGGGTCCACCCATGATCACATCGCTGAACGTATACGAATCCACAATAACAATAAGTTTTCCCACATTCCCAGTTGTTTCATTTATAAATTCATCCATACTTGCATATGTTTCGTTTTCCTTGTTATGAAGTATTGGTTTTCCACCAGTAACAACAAGGTAGGGGACAGTGTTGTTACCAACTAGTGTCTGGTTTACATCTTCCTTTCCATCAGCATATAAAGTTTGGTCTGTGGTCATAGGCATAAGCCATATCCCAAAATTACCCAGAAGTTCATTAGCACTTGATTGGGTGTTCATGATACTGTCCATGAGAAGAATCCTACCACCTTGTTCAAGATACCTCTTCAGAAGATGTATTTCCGATTCCGTAAAAGGCGCTATTGGGTTAATAATCACAATTATATCAGCCTTTGCTGTAGCATCTTTAAATGTTTTTTCCAATGAGGGAATGCATCCAACCCGTTGTGTCCACACAAAGAACGTTCCATAATTATTTTTCGTATTACCAAGTGCAGCCGTAGGCTTTACAGAAACATTACAGGAGGAATGCTGCATGTCAAAAGAGACATGTCTATACTCTCCTTGAGCCACTGGGAGCGGATACGAGAGGTCATTTAGATAGAAACACAATGGTGATATGGTAGAAAACGCAAGAAGTCCTGTAAAAAGGAACATCCACAGCAGCGTAATCTTCTTACTTTTCCTTAAAAGAACAAAAAGAACAGTAAGAATAAAAAGAGAAAAAAGAGCGATGTAGAGAAGAAGAATGGGATTGAAGGGATATGAGTTTGACCGATTCAAGTAATCTAAAACACCTAATGTAAAGGAGGGATATCCGTTAGTAAATATACAGAAGCTGGAAAACACGGTGCTATCAGTAAAAGCAACGATTCTGCCCTGCCCATATTTCATAGCAACTACTTGCAGCATATAACCGTATTCAGAATCAGGCGAAGCGACTGATTCCCGAAAAAAATTCTCAGTCGAATAGGTGCCTGGTTCGCTGATAATGCGGTTGCCAATGATGACGTTTTCCATGTAAATGGATGCAGAAACTGAGGTGGGTTCCAAGGTACATGAGGTCATAAAATCTAATTGCCTGACATGTTGCATGATCGGATGGGAATAGAAGCGATTAGAATGGTAGATGGTAAGATTCCCTGTTCCGAGTTCATAGGTCGCATCGTTTTTAAATCGAATTCCAAACTCTTCGGAAATCTGATTGAGAAAGGTATTCATCCCAAATACATTTGTATGATCGCCAATAAGATATAGACCGCCACCGTTGCCAACAAACTGTTTAATGGATTGAATCTCCGGCATCGAATAACTTTCTGTAGGACATTTAAGAATGAGTATATCATAGTTGTCAAGCAGTTCGCTTGTCAGAGGATTATCAGTGTTTTTTGAAACAGTATAGTAGTGACTTATCCATTGCGACCATGAATAATAATTATAGGTAGAGAGAAGACCATACCAGTCTGTATCCAGTGGTCTGAGAGTATCTTCCCATTGGCTATGATATTCATCGATTAGTACACGACCATTTTTTATTGATCCAGGGTCCTGATAAAGAATGGTTGCTGTAAAAGAAGAAACAAGCAGAAACATCAGCAGCGAAGCAAGAAAATGTTTTTTTGTTAAACAAAGTGGGGGAACTTGTATGGATTGCTCATTTGTATCTTTAAGGGGAAGGAGTTTCATGAGTAAGAACGCGAACGGAAGAAAGCTCAGTGTCATGTAGACCGGGTTCCAGAAGACAGAAAGATCTGTTGTTGCTAGAAATAAAGAAAGCATTCCAATAAATCGTAAGATAATGTAGACAGCAGTTGTAACCATAAAGAGTATTGTATGTCTCAGGATTTTTTTCTTCTCATAGAGTAACACAAACAGAAGAAATGTTGCAAGTAACATGTTCAGACAAAGATAGCAACCAAGTTTCTCCCAGGTTATACTTATTGCATAAGTCTGTTGAACCGTTTGAACAAACAGAAGACCAGTATTTGTTGATGTATGCATTCCCAGAGGATTTGCCACTAGAGAGATTATTGGTGAGAGAAGATCAACACGATGTCCATGTGAGACAAAAGACATATAGAAGGGAAAGATTGCGGTTTGAAAAAGAAGGACAACTCCAGAGAACAGTATTCCTAGGGAAATCATATGTGTTTTTTTTTGTTTTGAAAGGAGGATAAAGCATAAAAAGCCCACGGTTAAGACTATAGGTCCAAGGTTATATGGAAAAGGGACAATGATAAGCGTAGGAAACAAAACAACAAGAAGTAGGCCATATTTGATATCGAAATATATTGGGAGGTTATGTGAAATCCCACCAATCATGCAGAGTATCCCAAGAATCAGCAAGACCATTCCGATGTAAAAGTTTGGTAGTGCGAACTGAGGGATGAAAAACAACCAACTCGCTGAAAGAAATAATATCCCAAGCCAAAGGAATCGTTTCATGATGATCCTCCTTTTATGGGTAACTCATCTAGAAGATATTTCAAAAAAAGAATGTTGCCTGGCCAGTAGTCATAAATAGATTCTATGTTTCTGTCAAGAATATACTGGCTATCGCTGATCACAAGCAGACCACCAGTACCATATTTTACAAAGATGACAAGATGGAATGTGAGATTCTCCCAGGTGAAGTTATAGTATGAGACCACCTGATCTTCTTGAAATGACAAAGGCCAACTATCCACAAACCGTGGTTCGTTCTGATAAAACGTCAGATTACCTTCAACATAGGGAACCGGACCAAGCGGTGTAGGTTCAACATTAACATCAAATGCATTCAGAAGTGGCATTGATGCGTCTTTATCATTATAGCCGGTGGCGACGATAACGATTCCACCATCTGCCATATATGATTGTAAAAAAACCACTTCTTCAGTTGTGAATGCTTTAGTTGGCGAATTTAAAATCAGTAGTTTGCTAGCAAGGATTTTTTCCTGGGAGAACTCCCGTAGAATAACTGGGAGAAGGTTGTTTCGATGAAGATTGATGATGAGACCATTGACGGATTCATCGGTAAATGATCCAAGGCTGATCCGTTCACCATGAGAGATATCAATATAGACAAGATTTTCAGATACTGTATCATCATCGTCGTTTAGCAATAATGGATTTAGTGCTGTTGAACAGAGTAATGACACGCATAGTAGAACAGGAAATATTCCGAAGAATATCTTTTTCATCTTAAAAAACTGATAAACTAGCACAGCACAGAGAAGCAATATCAACGAACATACTATCTGAAACGTAACGGTTTCCCCTGTTTGTTGACTGTTCAACCAGGAAAATGTGCCTTGGATGAAGGAATATGAAAACGGTAGTGCAGGGTTTTGAAATGTGGACGTATCACCGAATACAAGCACCTTTCCTTTACCATAATACGCACCTGCAACAAGGATCACATCCCCTAGCTGTTCCCCCTTGTTGTATTCATAATCACCAAGGTAGGCAATGTCTTCGTTTGATCGGTTTCCATTGTCAGAGAGAGCGGAGGTTCCAACGATGATGGGAAATGCAGGGTAGGAAATATCTAAGGAAGCCCCAATGCCGTACTGCAGCTCATCAATACTCGTCAATGAGGTTGTGATGGGATGATGGAGAAGATGCGTGCAGGTGAGCCATTTAAATGTTTCGTCAAGAGGTAATGCTGCGTCGAAACGATACCTGATGCCAACTGGTTCAAGTAGATCATTTAAAGGGTTTTGAATACCACCGACGTTTGTATGATCCCCTATGACAAGAAGCGTACCTCCTTTACCCACATACTCCCAGATACTCGTATATTCCTCATTTGAAAATGAGACATTTAGGTTGGACACGACAAAAACAGCAGCTCCATTTAGTAATGTATCTGTTATTTTTTCTGCTTCAATCACATTGGTATAATCCGTGAGATTTAGGTATGTGGTGATATTCTGATCATGTGGTTGTGTGGAATATAAAAATGTCGTTTTATTTTCAACGATTAGCTCTGTTGTATATCCTAGCGTCGTCAGATAAACCGGCCAGAGGCCGAACATTCCAACTGCATCCCTCCCATATTTGCCGTATTCAGGAACATCCCAGGTCCCAACCATATGATTTCCATAAAAAACAACCTTTTGTTGATCAACGAAGGATGCTCCTGTGTAAATAAACAGAGTTAATAGTGTTGTCGAGAGAAGCAAGAAGACAGCGGTCCACACTGCTCCGTTTTTAAAAAATCGCTTCAGATGGTTTTTTTGAGGTATCATCAAATCTGTAGAGGGCTCTTTATTTTGGTATGAGTAGAGCATGCTAAAGACGGGAATAAGACAGAGGAGGAAGAATACGGGGTGGAGGTTTACCGCTTCAATGGAGATATATGAAATTAAACTAAGTGTAATAAGGTAAAAGAGCCATACGAGTAATAATCCTGCGATACATAGGCTACTGCGAAGAATCACCTTTTTTGTTTTTGTTGGTGTAAGATAAAAAGCACTGATGAGTAAGACAAAGGTCACAATTACGATTCCCAGTCCGCTTGCCGTAGGTCCAAGCAACAAATCTTTCCCGGTAATCCAACCAACAGCATTAGACAGTAATAAAGAGCTTTGTTGGTATATAAACCATAAAAACGGGATGGTTTGTAGGATGAGAAAAACAAGTGCATATGCAAAGGAAGCAATAGTAAGAAGAAAAAATTCGTCTCTCTTTTTGTCAGTGACTTTACAGCATAAATACAGCCCGGAAAGAATCACAGGAAGGCTGCTTAGTCGGAGAACAGGGGTTGTTGCAAGGACGAGAAGAAGATATCCAGCGAGGCAGAGTAGTATTGCTATTATAAGTACGCTCTGGTGTGGTTTTTTTTTCATAAGTAAGTAAAATGTGTGTCGTAGGGGGATATTAAGAAGAATTACTGCAAGAATGAGGTATATGGTGATGAGATGAAATAGAGAAGAAAGAACAAATCCAAAGTTTGCTGAAAGTAAATGGATCGAAAAAAGGATACAAAGAACATTCACATAGACGAGAGTTTTGGAAAGAACTACTCCTGTGGTGCGAATTCCAATCATAACGTCATAAAAGTGAACTAGTTTTTTCATATAACTTTAATGGTCCTAAAAGAAAGATTCTGCAAAGAGAAGCATTTTTGGGTTCTTTTTCATTTTGCTATTTTTCCAAATTACCTTTATATATGATCATTGGCAACATGTGACATAATAAGAGAGCGGTTGCTCTTCAACATCTATAATAAAAAGGTGGAACAAAAATGATGTATGAACCAAACGAACAAAATGAGATTATTGAGTTCTGTCTAAGGCACGACTTGATTAAGAAGACAAATCAAGGATATATTATTAAAAAAGAGTTCTTCGAAATCCTTGATTATTTCAGTTTGTAAAGGTGGACTTATGACACTAAGTCAACAACAGAAAGACTTAATTCTAAAATTCCTTGCTTCCTCAGCAAAAAAAAGTAGTCTAGTAAAAGAAATCACAAAAAAAGAATAAAAAGGTAAGCCTATCTTTTCTCCCCTTATTTTTCAATTTTTTTCAAAAAACGGGTTATAATTTTAACGACATAATCAAGTGCAATAATTTTAGATTTTTTACTTGCTCGAAAAGAAAAATATAAATCCTTCTACGGCTTATCGGTCATATTGCGAGGATGGGAACGTTATGAAAAAACAAGAAGATATATATCTTTCACTCCAACTTGGTAAGGATAGCACATCAGGAGAGATTGTATTAAACATACAGTTTGACCAAACAGCACCAAACTTTTTTGTTAATAAAAACTCAATTTCCTGGTGCCCCACCAACGAAGAACTAGATTTTATAAATGAAGCATTTGGGATGTTTGCAAAACACAGACACCAACGACAGGACTCTCTAGAGGACTCTGACCTTAAAGATAACAATTCAGAGGAATTTGTCCGCGAGGCAGATGAAACAGATATTCTTGACCGCGTCCTTGAGAAGAAAAGACCTGCTTATGCTCAAAGATGATAATTGATTTATAACCTATCGAGCAATGCACTGATTATCAACGGAAGGAGCACCGTTGCATCCCCTTCAACAGTCACGTTATAAGCCTTTTCCGCTATTTTTCCCCAGGAGATAGCCTCCCTGGTCTGCGCGCCAGAAAGACTGCCGTCATGCTCCACTGCTGTTGTTATATACACTGCGTAAGACAATCCATCAGAGAATTGGTTCCACCAGATGACATGATGCTTCGATATCCCACCTCCGATCACAAGTGCACCAGTTTTTTTCGCATTAAAGACAATACCTGAGAGATCTTGCTCATCTTTGAAGAGATCAACGGTAAGACTCCGATGTTCTTGATAATACATCCAGAGTTGAGAGCCAAACGCCCCGTCAGTTATCCCTGGGACGAATACAGGGATTTTGTTTTTCCATGCCCAATACAAGATTGATTCTTTGCCGTTTTTTTCTTTTCCGAGTCGTTTCCCACATTCCCAAATAAGATCCCTGGTGGACCATTTTTGTTTTATTCCATATAGTTCATGAAAGATTGGTTGCAGTTTTTTTTCAAGAATTGTTCCATAGCACTCAAGTGGGATGAAGATGTTACCAAGTCTATTGATTCCTTTCTGATGAAGCGTTTTATCATCAGCCGCAAAGGAACCATGATAATAGTTTTTCCAGACGCGGGCGAGATCATGGTCTAGGGTCCCTGCAGTGGTGACGACGACATCAAAGAGTTTTTTCCGAAGTAATTCCTTGATAACGCCCCGTGTCCCGGTCGAGATGATACAGGCGGGAAAAGACAAGAACTTTATGCAATCCTTCTCTTTTATCATCTGTTCTAAAGCGTCGACACCCTCTGCAACTTTTTTCGCAGTAAAACCGCCAGAATTGTACAATTCTTTAATTAATTGATTTGTCGTCATTTTTTCCTTTAAAGAAACGTCCTTGACAGGTTGTTTTTTCATGGTCTTACCTACGAAACAACGATTGCTCCATATCCCACACAAGAGGAATCGGGATAGACCTCATAGGAGGTCCCATATTTTAACAGTTCTGCAGTGTTCGCACCAAGTTTTTTTGTTGCAATAAGCATTGCAGCGACCGGTCCAAAACCACACATCGTGATATGGTGTTCTTCCACGGTTTTGATAAGTTGTTTTGGATCCAATGCGAGTATCTCCTTTATCGCGAGAGCATCTTGCTTTGTTGCGTACTCATCGACACGCAATCCTTTTGGTGGCTGACTTTGATCGTTAAATCCCGCATGAGAAAAATCACTGCTAGCAATAAGAACGATTTTCCTTTTTGATCGCTGGACTGCTGTTGCGATGATATCACCTACTTCCTGTACAGTTTCGTAATCCTGCATCATCATGCAAACTGGGACAAATGTAAATCGCTCACCTTTCGCTATATATTGTAAGAACGGAAGCTGAACCTCGATACTATGTTCATATGTGTGTGCAGATGAGTCGTGATCAATAATACCGGTTGTAATAGCTTGTGCAAGGGGCTCGTCAAGATCGACAACTCCAAGAGGTGTTTTCCAGGAGCCTTGGATCATCACTGATACGCCAGAACCCATTCCCGTATGGTTTGGTCCAAGGATTATGAAAGTCTCAGCAAACCCTTGTCTAGCAAGACGACCATACGCATGCGAAGCGATTGCCCCCGAGTAGATAAATCCTGCATGAGGAACCACCAGTCCCTTCAGGATGCTTTCCTCTTTTTTTACTGTAGGAATTGACCCAAACCCCCTTTTATCAAAAAAACATTGCTCGATTTGTTGTCGAAGGGTTTTCTCATTTCCTGGATAAAACTGGCCTGCGACCACAGCATTTCGTATGATATTCACAAAACCACGTCCCAAAGTTGACATAAGCCAGAAACAGATTAACCTTGCGCACAAAACATATAAATATCATTGATGGATAGCGGAGTAAAACAGGACGGGACAAGCATGGAGACAGTCTGTCATATTGAAATCCTAAAAGATGGGAGAGATTTCGTCGCACGAGCGCATCTTGCGAACGGTTCAGTAAAAGAGTACCGCCATCAAATCTTCGAGGATGTCCTTACGGAAATGGTCATCGATCTTCAGGAAGAACTTAGCGAATAATTACGATTTTTGATCTTATTTTTCATTAAAAAGAAAAAATTATTGTCCTATTAATGGTGCGATAAATAACACTGCTATCATGACGAAAATCAATGCGTACATGATATAAACCCACATTTTTCGTCGTTTTGTGAGTGTTTTGTACCGTTGTTTACATTCATCAGAGCACATCGTCTCTGTATCTGAGGCAGGGATTGCCTTCCCGCAAATCTGACAATGCATATGTTGTGGGATTTTTTCGGTCATTTCAATCACGCTCCATATATAATTCAACTATATGAACTATAGTATTACGACTCAATAACGACTTTTCCATTGACCACATCAATGGTAACGATCGGGATGATAGGAACCTTATACTCTTTACTTATTTCCTTGAGATGGGAGCCTTTATTTATTGCAATACAAACTGCTTTTATAATCACTTTCATGTTATTCAAAACCGATAGAACTGCTCTTAATGTTCCACCTGTGCTTAAAACATCATCGACGATGACTATTGTATCTCCCTTTTTTAGTCCATTAATATACAACTTCGATTTCGAATATCCAGTTACCTGTTCAACAGTAACTTCACCAAGTAAGCCGTATTCCCGTTTACGGATGATAGTAAATGGAATCCCCAGGTCAAGTGACAACGCAGACGCAAGAGGTATACCCATAGCCTCCATAGTTACAATACGGTCGATTTTACCATATACTTTGATATGTTTCTTCATCTCATCAGAGACCTCTTTTAGGAGTTCTGGTGTGATACAAGGAACTCCATCCGTGATCGGATGAATCACATAATCATACTCACCTTTTTTCACTATAGGTGCTTCATAGATGGATTTCTCCAAATGCTTCAACCTCATAGTTCTCCAACCTCTTTGCATGTTTTTTTTAAAACTGGAATGAATTCATCGATAATCTCTTTTGTGATTTGCGGCATCATTACGAGTCGTATACAAGAAAGTCGTTTCACCTTATTTACCCGCCATCCCTTATCAGAGAGCTTTTTTACAATAAGCCCTGGTTTGCATAGTTTTACCCCAAGTACATTCATGGCCGGTTCCATCACAAGGTCAAGCCCAAGCTCAGTGATGTTTTTCTGAGTATATTTTGTTACCTCCATGCAGGATTTGACCATGTTTTTATAACCTTCATTTCCTAAGTATCGAGCGACCGCATACGCAGCAGCAACAGGGGCACCAGATCGTGTCCCAAGAATCCCGGCTTGCTTCTCACAGCTGATATAGGGAGATTCCACACTGATACTCTCAAGCCAGTTCTTGTTTCGAATCATTAACGTCCCAAGTGGTATAACAGAATATCCCATCTTATGTGAATCAACTGAAATCGTAGAGACACCTTTTAAACGAAAATCAAAATCAGGCACGTTGTATTGAAGTTTTTTAAGAAACGGGATAACAAACCCACCAAACGCAGCATCTATATGTAAAAAAATCTGTTCATCAGAACAGATATCACTAAGTTGCGGGATTGGATCAATAGCCCCTAGTTCAGTTGAGCCCGCAAGACCAATAATAGCAGCGGTTTTTTTTGTGATGTTCTTTTTCAATTGTGTAACGTCGATTACATATTCTTTCGTAAGAGGTAATTCAATCAGTTTTAGGTCCATAAGTGATGTGATTTTTTGAAATGAAAAATGGGCACTTTGGGGAAGGAGTATCTCCTTTTTTCCCGAGAGCTGTTTCGCTATCCACATTGCAGTGATATTTCCCTCTGTTCCTCCACTAACAATTTGTCCAATAGAATTTTTTGGTGCATAAAGAAGCTTTGAGATAAAAGCGACGAAACGGGATTCGATTTTTTTTGTCCCTGGGCAAAGCTCAGGGTCACCAAGATTTGTTTCTAAAAATTGTATGTACGCTTCTCTTGCTATCGGGTGTGGTACAGTGCACATGGAACCAAGGATATGGCCACTAGAGAAACAGAAATCACGCTGTTGAAAACGTAATAGTTCGTTGAAAATCTTTTGTCTTTTTTGGCTATCAACAGAGACCATTGCAAGGGATAAGACATGGTAGTTAAAAAAGATAATGTGGGTGAAAAACCGTGGTAGTATAGAGGATAAAAAAGGATCAATCAATATACTGACTCATCCATGGGTATGAAAATACATTTACATAATCTTTTATCCCTGGTCCTTAGGGGAGAATAGAAGGAATCAGAGAGCCAACGATTTTTAAGAAAATATACATAACAATATTTTTATAACTGGAGATATATAGTAAAACTGTGGGAAAATAATGAAAGAAAAGATTCTGAAGAAGAATTCTAAGAATAAAAAACAAGAAACAAAACAAGGTGACTCCTTACATCCAAAAGAAGAAAAAGTTGAAAGTATGCCCAAAGAAGAAAACATCTTTCATATCCCTAAACTGCAGCAGTTTAACACGTTGATGAAACTGAGAATCTCTGTAAGTGTAATTTTTTTTCTCTGCACCATCTCGATAATTTTTATTTTTTTAGGAGGTTGGCCGGTCTCTGCTTTCCTTCTCCTAATGGGTTATATCTTCCTTTTTATTCTTATGATTAAGTTATTTCTAGTAAAAAAACTATGATATCCTAAAAACAGGAGAAGTAAAAACCATCACATTTTAATATAGGTAAATGTATTTTGATTACATGATGCAAAAGGACACTTGGAAACCAGAAGAGGTCACCTCTTTTTTGAAACTACCTGTCTATACTCGTGATGGTGTCTACGTTGGTCATGTCAAAAACGTGTTTTTAGAGTTGGATGAAAAGAGAGTCGGAAGCTTACTTGTCACCAATACAAACCCATCATTGGTGGAAGGGAGTGTCGATGTTGCTGTTCCATACCGTTGGGTTAACGCTGTTGGGGATATCATTATACTCTCTAACTTCCCTGGGAAAATCACAACAAAGAAAGAGAAGAAGTCAGACAAGACGAAAAAAACACAAGAAGAAGAACAGAAAATCGACATGATTGAATAAAATAATGTCATTCTTCACGTGGTTGAAGGTAGAGATTGTGTTTGTTTCCCTCTCATTTTACTTTTTTCGTTAAGAGAGGTATCCTCACATGCAAATATTTTTATATCAAGTAAGTTATATATTAACATGTACATACTACGTCTTCTTCGAGTAAGAAGTGTACAACAATATTTAAATACTTAGAAAAGAGAGTAATATGTGCAAAAACAGGAATAAAGGTGGAATAATGACAAAAAGATTCAAAGCGGTCAAAGCAAGTATCATTACCGGAATAGTACTTGTTAGTGTTATTGTTGCGGCGTTCCCCACCACATCGGCTGGAATTATATTTAATCTTCAGAGTATACTAAATGTCTCTTGGGGAAATGAAACTGATCAACCAGTTCTTCCCCGTGGAGAATTACGAACATTAGATATAGTAATCTCACATACCGTTACAAAAGGAGCGTTTGGCAAAGGCCTGCTTCTGGCTCTCTCTGGGGTTCCGATTATCATAAATGTAGATGTTGTTGAAACACCATCTTGGTGTACGGCAAACATCGCGCAAGGGACGTTATCAGTAACTCTTCAACCTGATACAGTCCAATATGTAAGAACCAAATTATCAATGCAAGTAGCAGATAACGCACCTGCTTATGGATTAGGGTATATCAAAATAAAAGCAACAGCACAAAAAGCGTTTCGGGTTATAGAAGGGTTTGAAAATACCTTTACATTGAGTTTTATACCTGACTATAAACCATTGATAAAACCTTCATTACCTCAGACCAATGCAAAGGAAATCGGACCGATGGATACCGCTACGTTTCCTATCCAAATAGAGAATCTGGGAAATGCGAGGACGCTTGTACTCTTAAATGTCGTAAGTGTACCAGAAGGCTGGAATGCAGTCGTCACCTCTCAAATCACTTTAGAGGAAGGAGAAGGGTCGACAGGGACCGCCTATCTTGTGATAAAACCACCAAAAGGATTCGGATACCATTACGACGAAGAAACGATTAGAATTTCTATGCAACCTGTTAAAGCAGATGATCCATCCAAACAAGGCGAAATTTATTATGAATCATTTCTCGTACAAAGCAGAGGGTTTTCAACCCCAGGATTTGAAGCAATAGCATTTATCGGTTCTTTAGCAGTGGCATTTCTCCTAATGAGTTATTTCAGAAAAAGAAAAAAATAATTAATATATATTATCAGCTTACAAGATAAGAGGGGGAACATCCTATAAAATACCATAAATATGCAAGTTTCATTCTTATTTTTTTACTTCTAATCCCAATAGTAATACAACAGGTAAATACTGCAGAAGCAAAAATAGAATTAAAAGATTTAAGACCATTTCCTATAATAAATTTATTAGGATTAATTTACGGTAGCATCATACCAAAACTTGCTTTTAATGAGGGGTTTAGAGCAAGCCCTGCAAATATCACACTTGGAGTCAATGAGAAAGTAAGTATCAAGGTGGGAAACTACGATTT
>LSSI01000060.1 GCA_001595945.1 Thermoplasmatales archaeon SM1-50 | reverse complement strand
AGTTTTTGGCATAATCTTAATTATTGTTGGGATAACTAATTTTTTTAGACGGGGTAAATGAATTATTTTAAAATAGAAGACCATCATTTTTTACTAATAAAACCGAGTTCAAATCTCGTTTTTGTATTATATTAAAAAAAGAAAAAAGAAGGGGATTTTATAGAGTCTGTGGAAAATAACGCGGAGATTCTCGACGAGAAAAGTGACGAGAATCGGCGAATAAATGAATCCATCATAACCACTAGATCATACCCGCATCAACAGGAGAAAAATCAAACCTTTATTTTTATATTTTTCCATATTTTATAATTAATAATGAAATACTTTTTTTAGACCAGAAAAATGGATAAAACTATTATTAAATTAATCAAATAACCTATTATATTATTAACAATTTGTCAATTAATGATATTCCAATAAATATATTTTAAAATATAAATTTCTTCGAAAAGTATATATAGAAACCATGTATACATGTTACACGGTAACATGATTTACCATGATGTAATAATATGAAAAAATTTATAGTATTTGGAATTTTATTAATATGTCTAGCATTGGGTTCTAGTATATCAGATAGTAAAATAAACCAAAAGATTGAAAATGAATCTATCGAATATTCTGAAATAAAACCATTTAGTAATAATGAAGAATTTATTACTAAAATAACTGCTTTTGTTTGTGGGGAAGAAATTAAAGTAAAAGGCAATGGATTAATTCGGCAATTAGAGCTATGGACTGGTGAAACTTATTCTGATATAAAGATTATCGGATTTAAGAAACCTCTTTATCCTCTCTATAAAAGTTATTTTAATATAACTCCAAGTTATATTAATGTACCTCGATTTATAGGATTGACAATTCCAGTTGAAAATTTATATGTTGATGTTATAGGATTTGCTCTTGGCGACATTGAATGGGAATAAATAAAAGTAATAGTAGATTACTAATAATTGAATAATAAATCAAAATAAAAAAAATAAAAAAGAAGGTTTTTATAGAGTCTGTGGAAAATAATGCGGAGATTCTCGACGAGAAAAGTGACGAGAATCGGCGAATAAATACACCCATCATAACCACTAGATCATATCCAAAATTATTTTTTCTTTGATACAAAATAAGAATAAATAAAATAATAATCCGTTTAAAATAAAACATAATTTTTTAGATTCTAATGAAAAACTTATTATATGTTAATTGTATACATGTCACATACTAACATAATATTTATGCTGGGAAAAATATGAAAAATAGAATTATTGTATTCAACCTAATAACAATATTTATACTAATAGCTCCTGTCATTAATGCAAATACATTTGATACAATTCAAGAAGAACCTGAAGAAAAAATATTAAACACTTTATGGGATGAGGATATAGACATTGTATATTATTGGGGCGGAAGGTTTGTAAATGTATTAGTTAAAAATACTGCAGATAAAGATCTTTATGGTATTCCATGGACAATTGGTTTTTATCATTGGCATGGAGGATCACCGTATCTTTATGGTAAAGGAAGAATTGGAAATTTGCCAATGGGTGAAACAACAGTAATTTCTATGAAGGTTTATAAATGGGGCTTTATGGGGCCTAAAGTTTCGATTCATGTTGGCGAAGAGTGGGTAAGCCCATTTGCTTTATGGTTTGGGCCATTTATAATTTTTAGATCATGGTGGCAATATTTATAAAAAATAAATCATGAAAAAATGAATAAAAAGAAAATAACAACAATATACATAGTTATTCCATTAAACCATCGTCATTCAAAAAAACCATCCCTGTGAGAATATTAAATGCGGATACCGGGATTTGAACCCGGGCAAGTGGCTTGGGAAGCCACTATCATAACCACTAGATCATACCCGCGGATGATAGTAAATCAATAAGTCGTTTTTCCGTTCTCAGATGGGCCACTCCTTCTTATTTCTTTTGCTTTCTAATATGTCTTTTTTAAGGAGTAATCACTTTCTCTGATTTTGTTAGGATTGAAACAATCTCTTGCATATCTACGATACGGCCGATGGTCAGTTTCTTTTCAATTTCGTAAAAACCAATACAGGTTTGACATGCCACAAGATCAACACCTGACTTGGAAAGGCCGCTTAACGCATCAAGAACAGGTGATCGATTAGTGAGCAGATGCACCGCTGAGTTATAAAAAATAATGGTATCTGGTTTCTTGGCTGATGCCCAGAGCTTACGCAGAAATGCTCCAGTCATAGTTTTCCCCAGCTCATCGTTTCCTCTCCCAAGAGATTCGCTATGTAAGATAATGGTTGTTTTCGTCATAGGGACACCTTTAAATATCTCAGTAAAGCATATCCTGCTCTAAAAACTTATGTGTTCCATAAACTATTAGTCCCCCCTTCTATTATAGTCCCTCACATCATATGAAAAAAACAAATTTCCTTGGGATTATAATCCTTCTTTTTTTCTTTCTTTCCACTTTTTTTTTCCAAGGTGCCTGTAAGCAAGAAACTGCTTCATCAATCCTTTATGTCGGCGGGGATGGACCTGGTAACTATTCAAGCATTCATAATGCAATTAATCAAGCCGCTGGAGGAAGTATCATTTTTGTTTACGATGGTACCTACTTTGAGAATCTTACTATAGAAAAACCACTTCATGTTACTGGTGAAAATAAAAATACAACAATCATCAATGGTAGTGGAAACAAATTTGTCGTAACGCTTGCAGCAAATCATATTGTAATTTCTGGTTTTACAATCACCAATAGCGAGAAAAAATTCCCATACGCAGGTATCTATGTAAACTCAGATTCTAATACGATTTCGGATAATATTCTTACAAATAATTATTATGGGATTCACCTTGGGTATGAGGCAAGAGACAATCTAATTGTCAATAACACCATTTTTCATAATAGACAGTGTGGGATTTATTTTAACCACGCATCTTATAACCGTCTTATCGGCAATATTGTTTCAAATCATCCTGTCAATGGGTTTGGGTTGTATGAATTTTCAAATGATAATCGTATTATCAACAATACCTTTTCTTTGAACAGATACACTGGTGTGAACATCCGTGAATCCTACCAAAACCAGGTCATTGGCAATACTTTTATCAAGGATGAAGTCGGAATGCATAAACCATCCCCCGAGTATCAAACCGTCTCACGCGACAATATCTTTAACGATAACGGTCTCTCCCTGGAAGAAGAACGTGATGCGATTATATTAACCGTCATTGCCTTCGATATCCTAGTATTTTTTGCATTTCTCGTGTTTAGGAAAATGACAATCTAATCACTAGGTTTTTCATCGTTGGTTAAGGACGTTTTTTTCGAAAGAAAAGTACAGTTCCTACCAAAACAAAAACAAGCAGTATAAGTAACATTAGCACATAGATAAGAGTATATGCGATGTATCGGTCTATGAGAAGGACAAACAAGGAATACGCGATGAGAAGCCCGATGCCAACAAAACCCAAAAGGCGAGCAGACTGTCTTTTCTGTACAAGTCTAACACAGGCGGTTATAAGAAGTGCACCGGAGAGAAACAAGACAAATGCCAATGTTAGAGAGTTGACTATATATCTTTCTGAATAGCTCCATATCCAGCCTTGGTATGTAGTGTTTAGAGCAACCAAGGAGGTAAATAATGACACGCTCCCAATCGCAAGATAAGTTGAGTATACAAACAGCGTTCTTTTATCAATAACGAATGAAGCCTCTGTTTTACTTTTTTGAGTTGATGGCATCATTTTCCTGTATTAGTATCTTATTATCCTGTAAGTATTTTATCGTCTGGGAGGTTTGAAAGGAGGTATCCCTATTTCTTTTGATGAGTGTTTTTAGATCTGAGATAGTGTCAACGTCGCTCCAGACGGGTAAAAGACCAAAAGGATGTGTTGTATCCTGTATCTTCTTTAAGGTTTCTGAAAGGACAGAAACAGTACCCCACTCTATATCATCAAAGATTGATGGTTCAAAACTAGTATCTCGAAAGCCGATGAGATAGTAACCACCATCAGATGAAGGCCCAAGGATAATCTCATGGGTTTGCAGTTCTTCAAACGCGTCTTGAAGAAAATTTGCAGGGAGATCGGGGCTGTCACTTCCTATGAGAATAGCTTGTCGAAACCCTTTTTTAAATACAGAGATAAAACAATTTTTCATCCGTTCTCCTAGGTCTGGTCCTTTTTGGGGGAGGAACTGTGTGTTGCGCCCAAGCCATTTTTGAAATTTTTCCCGTGCATTTGAAGGGGAAAAACAAATGAAGAGCTGTGCATCAATTGTATCTACTGTTGTCAGCGTATCATGGACAAAGCATCGATAGAGTTCTTGTACGATTTCTTCACTAAGGTCTGCAGAAAGCCGAAGTTTAACCTTCCCTTTCTGGGGATATTTTACAAATAAAAGAATACAGGAGTCTTTGTTTCTCGTCATAGTGTCCCATTCCTTGATTGCAGAGCATCAACTGCTTCCTCAAATAGTTGCAACACGTCTATGATCTCGACATCTGTATGGATTTTTTTTAATTCTTCATAGCAGGTGAGGCAGTTGCAGACCAGGGTTGGTGCATTCTTCTTTACCCCAGTAAGATAGATTTTGCGACGTGATCCATTGAAAGGATCTTGTCCATGGTTCCATTGAAAGCAACATGATGATTCTTCCGAAGTTGTTTGCTCTACAAGTTCTCCAAACATCTGCGCTGTTATTCGGGCTGCTAAACCCTGAGGCGATTCCTTTTTGAATCGACAAGAGTCGTGTATCGTTAGTTTCCCCCGTATTTTTCCGGTTGGTAACTTTTCTTTATATCGTACAAGGTATTGTACAACACTTAAGATTTCAAAATCTTCGTTGAATATTTTTTTTATTTGTTCCACCGCTTCAAAGCATTCCGCGCATGAAGTAAGGACGATATTCGGCGAAACTGTTTTGATCTTCCCATGTAATAACTTCAGACAATAATCCGCTTCATCAAACTCTCCTTGTAGAAGATGTGGTTGACCGCAACAAGCAGTTACCCCACCAAGAACACTATAGGAACAACTAAGATGGTCGAGCAATCGAAGTGTCTGTCGTACCGTTTTTTTTGAATAAATATAGCAGCCGGGGTAGAAAAGCACGTCAGCCTTCTTCAATGGTGTTGTTTCCATAAAGCAAGCAAGATCCTTCGTTGTTATTTTTTTAAATGCAATATACAGCTTCTGGATAAATCTCTGTATACCTTTCAGATCTGGTCCTTTGATTAGAAGATACCGTCTGTAGCTCCAGGGTCTCTGGTACCGAAGCTTAGCTTTAAGAGAACGGACCATGTAGTCTCTGCGTATGTTGACTGGGCAGACTGGAACGCATTTACCGCACTGAGTGCAGTGGAAGACAAACTCCTTTATCACAGATGGAACCGGTCGATCACCTTGGATCGCTTGATTCAGTTCCTGAATAGAAAACTGACCTTTGGTCACTGGGCAGGCATCCATGCAGCGGTGACAGAGAATACATTTATTAAGATAATCTGAGACGACATTTTTTATGAAATTTTTTGTATTCAACATCCCCTTTGTTTCCACGGTATTAACAGACATGACGGCTTCACAACTTTTTTTCTATATCATTTATTGTCTCTCTCGTAATTTTCACTTTTTTTTCTTTGAAATGTCGTCGTGCATACCAGGTAAGAACTCCAAGGACAAACACGGTAATGATAAGAACAATGAGTAGTTCCCATGGAACGCGTCCTTGAGTAAGCCCCTGCGTGAGAGCATCGGTACCTACAACAACGATAATTGTTCCAGGAAGCATGCAGAGCCATGACCAAAACACGTAGGTTTTAAACGAGACCTTCGTCAATCCAAACCCGTAATTCAATAAAGTAAATGGAAATAGTGGGATCAATCTGGTAAGTCCAACAAGGATTATCCCCTGTTCCTCGGTAAGTTGGTCAAGCTTTCGCATGGTCTTGTTTTTAGATAACCATCGCGCCACAGCGTCACGTGCAAGATAACGGGCAATAAGAAATGTGATACTTGCGCCCACTGTTGAGGAGATGCTGATGAGGATCACTCCGACTGCTGACCCAAACAACGCACCTGCGATGAACCCAAAGATCGTACCAGGGATAGTTGCGATCACTGCTCCAAGGTAGATAATAAAAAAAACAATTGGTCCCCACAAGCCAAAGGACGCGATCCAGTCCTGTAGATCCTTGATGTTCTCTCCAAAACCAATACCATTCATGACGATGAAAAGTATTACGATAATCATAATGAAAAAAACTGGTTTCCACCAGTCTTTTGGTTTATCCTTTTGATCGCGATTTTCGTTCATAGAGACTTAGATGTTTCCTTTTTTTCACAAATATTCATAGACAGGAAGATGTATGACCAGTAGCGCATCTAATGCATTGACCCGTGTTGTTATGTTATGCAGAGAGCACACGGAATGCGTATGTTGTTGTATGAAGACATGATTCTCTTCGCTCGTTGCTCTTCTTGAAATTCCCTTCCTATATTTATCCATTTGGATACAGAACTGATCTTTGTCTACGGTTGTTGCCAGGGGTAGAATTTTGCAAGTTTTTCTGCAGGCATCCCACACCAGTATAAAAAAATAATAAGAGTGTCTCTCAGTGCTGTATATAAAACCCCTTCTTGGTTCCATCGACGATCAGAGGTGATAACCGCGGTTGGAAGAATGGTAATCTGCCCTTTTTGTTTTTTTATGCGTCGCATCAGTTCAACATCCTCCATCAACGAAAGATTCTGATACCCTCCTACGGAATTGAAATAGGATGTCCGTACAAAGATTACCTGATCACCGTAGGGGGCGCGGGTCATTCGAGATCGAAGCGTAGAAAAAACTGCGATCATTCGAAGCAGAAATCTCTGCGAATCTATCTGTAATGTAAATGCTCCTCCGACAAGACGTTTGTCTTGAAGCGCGTCTTGGATTAGGTCTAAAGCATTTGCTGGAAGAAAGGTGTCAGCATGCAGAAAAACTAGAATCTTTCCTAAAGCATGTGCTGCACCAAGGTTCATCTGCCGTCCCCTTCCCTGAGGAGAGGCATATTTCCTGATGGTTGAATCAGAGATCGCGCGGAGGGTGTCTTGCGTAGGGCTCCCATCAACGACAATGACCTCAAAAGGCTCCTCCGTAATGAGGTGGTGCAACGAGGCAAGTAGAGCATTGATTATGGATGATTCGTGTAATACAGGAATTATTATTGAAAATCTATAGCGTGCTGGCACAGATTTCCCTTAGACCGCCTCAAGTATTTTAAGCAGAAAGTTATAGAATTTACCAACAGTACTGATATGGAGCTGCTCTTCAGGCGAATGTGGATTTTTCAGAGTCGGTCCGATGGAGATCATATCCATCCCTGGGAATTTTTCCCCAATGATACCGCATTCAAGTCCCGCATGGATTGCCTCTATCTTCGGTTCTTGTTTGAACAAGTCCTTAAAGATCTTTTTTGAAAGCGCTAGTATTTTAGACTGCAGGTCTGGTTTCCAACCAGGGTACGGTGTTCCTTCTAATACCTTGGCACCCGAGAGAGATGCGATTGCCCTAATACGATCCCGCATGTCCTGAAGGGATGATTTCATCGGGCTTCGGGAGCTCATACCAATGACGACCGCGTTTTCTTTCATCGAGATCGTGGCAAGGTTCGTTGAGGTGTTGACCAGCGTTTTGATTTCATAATTCATCTGATGGACTCCATGAGGAAGTCCATGGACGAGGTTCAACAGTTTTATCTGAGATGGTTTGTCCAATGTTGTTTTTGGAGATTCACAGGACTGAACATCGACTTTGAAGTCCGGGTCTATTGGTTTAATCTCTTCATAGATGTTTTTTTCTTCTACTTTTAATTCCGTGATAAAAGTCTTTTTATTTTTCGTTTCAATCGTAAGTTTTGCATACGCTTCACGTGGGATAGCATTGTGTTTGTCCCCCCCTTTGATATCAAAGAGAAAGAAGTCACATTTCTGTGACGCCTTCCAAAGTAGTCGCGTCAGTATTTTTATCGCGTTTCCCCGCTGTTCATGGATATCGACACCAGAGTGACCACCGCGCAGACCAAACACTTTGATAACGATATGTTCTGCTCCTCCGATAACTGGTTGCATATGTATTGGAAGCTCGAGTGTTGAGTCTCCCCCTCCAGCGCATCCCACTGTGATGACTCCAAAATCTTCGCTATCCAGATTGAGCATGATTTTACCGGTGAGTATGTCAGGTTTCATGGCAAATGCACCGGTAAGACCTGTTTCTTCATCGATGGTGTACAATGATTCAATTGGCCCATGTCGCACAGTTTTATCCTCAAGAATGGCAAGACTGATGGCTAGACCAATGCCATTGTCTGCACCAAGCGTTGTTCCATTCGCGGTAAGCAAATCCCCTGTGATTTTCAACTGGATGGGATCTTTGGAGAAATCAAAGTTCACGTCACTATTCTTCTCGCAAACCATATCCATATGACCTTGTAGGATAACTGTGGGTTTATTTGCCATACCAGAGGTTGCTGGTTTTAATATCACGACGTTACCAACATGATCTACTTTTGTCTTCAGTCCTTGTTTCTTTGCGAAATTCACAATGTATTCTCTGATTTTTTCTTCGTGTTTTGAGCAGCGCGGGATTTTTCTAATCTCATCAAAATGTTTCCATACAAGATTTGGCTCTAAATTCTCAATACCAGGCATATGATGCCTCCCTATTAGCACGGACTGGTAACACCACAATACATAAAAAAGATTCGCCGCAGAAATAAACCGGTATTGTTTTTGAAGTAAGTGCACTTCAATAAACACAAAATTCAAAGAATGCTGGAGTGTTCTTGTCTCTTTTTCAAATACGGTAGTCCCGACCTGCTACTTACCTCCACCTCGAATCCTTCTGGAAGGGTGGTAGGTGTACCACTTTTTGGTTTTCTTTTACTGAAAAAATAGATGATCTGGTTTTTACCATTTTTCAGTCGTACCAGTTTCGAATATAAGGTATAGAACCCATAGGTGTATTCTTTAATGAGTTCAGAGGGAACGATGGCCATGGAAATTTTTCCGAAGAACCGTTTTACTGGGGACATGAGAAGATACATCATGGATAAAACAAATAGAACAAAAAAAAGAAAACCAATGATTTTTTCGCCGGTCATTGCCATGTACACAATCGTTATAAAAATAAGCCATGAGAGAAACACCAACGAAAAAATTCGCGCCCAATGACTTCTCTTCCAAAAACCATAAGGGACAACAATCAAAGAAAGCATCGTAAGAAAAACAGTAATCCACATCACGATTGAAAGGATTGAATATGAAAGAAACATGGTATGATACTCATCAACGAACATGAATAGGTATGCGAGATAAACAAAGAAAGCAACATCAAGAATGATAATAAAAGTGGTTACAACTAAGATTCCAATTGGCGCTCCCTTCCTTTGCATCATCATCAAAAATAAATACTGGAGCAAGACTTATATTTTTCCCCCCAATCACAAGTAATAGTTTATATAATCCTGCACTGTTTACCAGAAAAATGGAGGCAAGATACTATGGATTGGGGTATGAAAAACCGACTTTCAAGAATCATTAAACCAAAAGACGGGCGTACCGTGATGCTTGCGGTTGACCATGGGTATTTCATGGGTCCAACTTCAGGACTTGAACAGTTTGACCACATGGTAAATCCTTTATTACCCTATACGGACACATTAATGCTAACAAGGGGAGCATTACGTCAGTACATCAGCCCGACGATTGATATTCCAATTGTCCTTCGAGTATCAGGGGGAACCAGTATCATTGGTCCAAGACTCTTGCATGAAGGCACCGTCGTCTCAATTGAGGATGCGATTCGGCTGAACGCCTCAGGTGTTGCCTATTCAATTCTTGTTGGCGCTGAATTCGAGCGTGATACGATCCTTGGGATGACGCAGTATATCGATGGGGCAGAGCGATACGGTATCCCTGTTTTAGCAGTCACCGCAGTAGGAAAAGAGATGAAACGAGACGCTCGGTACATGAGCCTTGCTTCTCGGATTGCTGCAGAGCTTGGTGCACACATTGTCAAGACTTATTACGTCAGCGAGTTTGAGAAAGTCATTGAATCCTGTCTGGTCCCTGTGGTCATTGCTGGTGGGAAAAAACAACCGGAAGATGAGGCATTACAGATGGCGTATGATGCCATACAAGCGGGGGCTATCGGGGTGGACATGGGAAGAAATATCTTCCAAAGTTCAGATCCGATCGCCATGATCCAAGCGGTCAACGCAATCGTTCATAAGAACGCGACACCAAAGGAAGCTTTTGAAATTTTCAACGCAAAAAAACAACACACATAGATTAGGAGTATCATCCCATTACGATACGTTTAAATAAAACATCTTATTACACCATTCTGAGGAGGCAAAACTATGGACCTAGCAACGATAATAGGACTCATTGTCCTTGTCGTAATTGTAGTAATTGTAGTATGGATCCTGAGCTTCTACAACAAAGTGATTCGATCAGAAAACAGAATCGATAACGCCTGGGCTCAGATAGATGTCCAACTGAAACGACGAGCAGATCTGATTCCTAACCTCATGGAAACCGTTAAGGGATATATGAACCATGAGCGGCAGACCCTTGAGGCTGTTACAAAAGCAAGATCAGCGATCATGACTGCGAAGACACCGCAGGAAAGCATAAACGCAGATAACATGCTGACCGGTGCGTTAAAAACCTTATTTGCGGTCGCAGAAAGCTACCCTGATCTAAAGGCAAACCAGAACTTTTTACAGCTCCAGGATGAGCTGACACACACTGAAGATAAAATCGCGTACTCACGACAACATTACAACGATTCTGTGTTGTCGTTCAACAACACTATCGAGACTTTCCCTGGTAATATTTTTGCTGGAATCATGGGAAAGAAAGAGCGACAAATGCTGCAGATCCCAGAAGCTTCACGAGAAGTACCTAAAGTAACATTCTAAAAAGTATTGTTCGTCTTGGTTCCTATGGCGCAGCAACCACGGCTCATCGATGACCATATACGGAAAAATAAACGAGACACCCTTCTAATCTGCCTGTTTATGGTCATACTTCTTTTCTCTGTTATCTTTGCAATAGGACTGGTTTTTGGTGCACCCCCCTATATAATGATGTTCATTGGCCTACCGGTTGCGTTGTTCTACATTCTGATTACGTATTCGTTTTCTGTACAAAGCGTGATTTCTGCTGCAAGAGCCAGACCAGCCAACCCGCAGAACCGGGAAGAAAAAATTCTTATCTATAAAGTCGAGGAAATGGCAATTGCCGCTGGGTTACCAACACCAAAAGTATATGTTCAGGATTCAAAAGACATCAATGCGTTTGCCACAGGCCATAAACCGCAGGATTCCATCATCTGTGCGACCACGGGAGCCTTACAACAATTAAACACCGCGGAGATTGAAGGCGTCATCGGCCATGAGATGAGCCATATCCGGAATCGTGATATCCTCGTAATGACAGTCACGGTTGGGGTGGTTGGTGCAATTGCACTTCTTGCTGAAATAGCCTTCCGGATGTTGTTTTGGGGGGCAGCAACCGGCCGAGGCGGAGGAGGTGGAGGAAAAAAAGGACAAGGCAACATCATTGTGATACTTATCGCTATCATCTTTATCATTCTTGCACCGATTTTCTCAAGACTAACGTATTTTGCGATATCCCGGAAGCGTGAATATCTGGCGGATGCTGATGGCGCGTATCTGACCAGAAACCCTGAAGGGCTTGCAAGAGCGCTGGAAAAGATAAAATCAAACCAGCCAAAGGATCCAAAAGGATCAAAAACTGTTGCCCCGTTGTATATAGCCAACCCGTTCAAACGAGCACTGAAAGATTCTATTTGGTCTACACATCCCCCTATTGATGAGCGGATCCGTCGGTTACGATCGATGTAATCTCCTTTCTATATTAAATAAGATATCTTTGCTTATGTATGCAAAAACAAATACGAATCGAAAACTACATAAACAAGGAATACATGGCAGCGGAGAATTCGTATGAAGAAAACAGGAGCAGTCATCCTTCTAGCATTCATGTCGGTTCTCGCGTTATACCCAAGCGTTAATGCGAGTGATACCGGTGTCGTCGTCGACCAGCAAATCGTAACTATCTCCCTTACCGGAACTGATATGCAGGTTGATGAAACCTTCAAACTGACGAATACCAACAAGGAAAACCAAAGTGTCACCTCGCTGCGGTTTTGGATTCAGCAAAACAACCAAGGAGTCGTAAGGGTCACCGAAAAATTTACCGGTATAGAGCTTGTTCCACTTATCACGGGAAATATCCAAACCTGTAATCTTAGCACAGTAAATCTTACCATTGCACCAGAGGCATCACTCACCATTCAACTGACGTACAATCTTCCTATAGATGAGCAGTACTTCATAAAGACCCTATTATATAACACGACTTTTTTCTCTGTCACCTACGAGGACCGTGACCTCTTCAAAGGAGAATATCTACTGTATGGCTCTGATATAAACAACGCCATACGCATACGCCTTTACCAGCCAACAGAAGCACCGTTAAGTATCACCATGATCATCATCATTTTTATTGTTGTAATCATCTCACTTGCTGCACTCCTCTTCCTGTTGAAGAAACAACGGCGAAAAACAAAAAAAACAGGCGTAGAATCAGAGGAGACACTTACAACGAAAAAGATATTACTGCTGTCGCTGTTAAAAGACCTGGAAAAACAATATCGCGCTCAATCCATCTCCAATGAGACGTACACAAAGATAAAAGATGAATACAAACAACAAGCAGTAGACGTCATGAAAAAGCTTGATGCTTTGAAAAAATAATACTAGAAATCAAAGATACTTGGCTGTTTCAAATCATTGTCTTGCTCTTTTTCTTTCTGCTTACCCTTTTTCTCGACTGGTTCAACCTGGATTTCTCTTTGTTTTTCGTCAATCTTCTCAGCGCATTGCACAATGTCTTTCATTCGATGAAGATATTTCTCTCCTAAGAGATATTTCACCTCATTTTCCGAGAAATCCATAACTTTTATCATCTTGCAGGCGAATTGTGAGTTATTTCTGAATAATGACTGGAAATAAGGCAAGATTGCATCGATTGTCTTTCGGTCCGAAGTATGGGTCGGTTTCGAAATTTTTTTCACCACGCCCTCCCGAAGAATACGTGTGGATTGACTGTTTTTCATCTCCTTAATCCAAGAGGGAAACGAATACCTGGTGTTGCCGTAACTATGAGTTTTTGCCACAGAGACCCCTCCGCTCATCAGATCGCAGGCGTAGGACCATAGCTCATAGGTTCTTTTTTTATTGACTCTACCAAAAAACACGTCTGCCTTTGAGACTGCATCATACCCTCTCACAAAATCATCGATATCAAGATATTCCCTTGGTAAGTTTTCACTAATCCACAGTAGCAGCATCTCTGGTTGTATATCAGTGTTTCTCAAACAATCCCTACTGATCTGGAGGTTTTTTGTTTTAAACACTTCTCGCAGTGCATCAAAGATAATGGTTTCGTGGTCCCGATATCCAAGAACGTCGATGTCTTCGATGCTAAGCTGTTTGCGGTTTAAACAGAGTGATTGAAGGTCGTTAACCGCTGAGCGGGCGTCTCCCTTTGACCGGTCAGCAATGGTTTTTAACACTCGCATATCTGCAACAATGTCCTCCTCCCTGCAGATTCGTTTTAATAATTCAACAATGTGAAAGGGATTAACCTCATAGAATTGAATAACGATGCAGAGATTTTTAAGCATCTCACCCCCTCCTTTCGTTAACGCATACAAATCATTGACAATTAAAATGATGGGTTGTTTTGTTATCTTGATTGTGTCGATAATCGCTTTCTTTCCTCCTCTATCTCCCAGGGAACTATCTGCTTCTGATCTATCGAGTTTTTCATAGAGATTATCTGCTTCGTCAAGAATGATAAGTTTTCGTCCCCCCTTTCTTGATAAAGTAAATCCCCCAGAAATATTAAAAGTTTCATTGATTGCACCTGCTGTTGCGACGCGTTTAATTGTTGTTTCATTGCGTGCGTCAGATGCGTTGAGCTCTAAAACAGTCCATCCAAGGTCAGCGGCAAGCGCAAGTGCACTGCTGGTTTTTCCCGTCCCTGGTTTCCCTGAAAGGATTGCTGCGCGTTTCTCTGGGATCTTGCCTTGGTTCCATCGTCCTGCCCAACTGCGTAAGACTGAAAGCGCGCGCTCATTACCTACGATGCCGCGTAATGTCTTTGGTCGGTATTTTTCAGTCCAATCCTCCATACTCTATTGGATAGAAAGAGATGGTATTTTAAGATTTGTTTTGACATAACCTTTTTATCAGTCTGGTTTATTATCTCCCTCTCCGGATGCGGGGATGGCCCAGCCCGGTAAGGCGTTGGATTGCTAATCCAATGGTCTCTGACCTCGGGAGTTCGAATCTCCCTCCCCGCGTAAATATTTATCACGGTAATAATTATTACGGCAATTAAAAAAACAGGAAAAAAATCAGATTAATTTCGATATTAAAGGACTCAAATCTCTTCCCCTGCAAAAGTAAATTTTTATTGGAGGAAACTGTAACTCTTGGGTTCGCCTACGGTCCCAGACATGCTATTTATTAACACGGTTATGAAATAAGCTCCTGCACCATGTCACTAACACAATGAGCATCATCCTTTTTTTTCCTCATGAAATTGATTGTCAATTATTAGGAGAAAAATGATGGTCATTTTTTATCGTATCATAACTATTGTAGAACAACCTAAGACAATAACAATTCCAACATTTAGATTCATTTTTCTTTTTTT
>LSSI01000059.1 GCA_001595945.1 Thermoplasmatales archaeon SM1-50 | reverse complement strand
GTTCTAGGGGTAACATAGGTTACCCCCCCTCCTCTCCTTTTTTTCTGTTTCAAGGATGTCTATAACCACGTTTTTGAGGTGTAGGATGTGAATCACGGTAGTGTTTTAGCGGTTTTGGGATTTTTTCTAGAAGAAAACATTTAAACATAGGAAGAATGATTCATCTTTAAGGGGGAAATGCGACGTGAAAAAGAACTATCATTTGAGATGCTGTTGTCTTCCAGTTACCATCATCATGCTTGTACTACTGGCAAGCGCTTATCCCACCGCAAGTCTTGCAAATACGAGTGTATCTGAACCGTTAATTCTTCAAGATGATATGGAAAAGAAGGGTTTTTTTGACGGCTGGGAGCTGCAGTGGAGCTATGCATATGGGGGGAATGGTCATGCGCAATTTGCCCAGCCTGTGGGGGATATAGATGAAGATGGGGTAAACGAGGTTCTCCTTGGTGGGTATGAAAATTTCGGTGTTTGCCGGATTTTATCGTATGATACTATACAGAACACCTACATAGAGGAGTTTTCTTGGTTTGTCCCCGGTGGTTCGTATCATTCTCCCTCTGGTGCCTGTGTGGTTGATCTGGATGAGGATGGGGATCTTGAGTTTTGTGTCTCATGGGCTTATTCTGGCGCCGATGGAGTGTATGCGTACGACTGGGATGGAACAACGCTTACGACACTTGATTGGTACTCTAGTACGGGCGTCGATTTCGTATATGATATTTATACCTGCGACTATGATGATGACGGCCATCCGGAGGTGTTGATAGCAAATGATCCTAATCCCGGTGGCATTCACGTCTCTGCTCTTGGATGGAATAATCAAACCACCTCGTTTTCGTATGAAACCTCCTGGACGTGTCCAAGTGGGTCTGGGTACTCGGTTCCTATGGTCTGGAGTGGGGATGTCGATAATGATGGGAAGACAGAGGTGATCGCGGATGTCTCGAATCTGGATTATGCGACCGCGGGGACCTGGGCGCTGAACTGGGATGATACAACCAGTACATGGATTGGGGTGGCTGTGTATACAGGCTACCCTGCTGGTACCACGGTCTTCGGCCTTGGTGTTGGTGATGTGGATGGGGATGGTAGCCCTGAGATTGGTGTTGGGTCCTATGGGGGGCCGCCTGGTGGGTGGCTATTTGAATGGGATGGAGATGAGTATATATTGGTTTGGCATGGTGAGTATCCTGGTCAAGATCCGGTGATTGAGTCTGTCGCGATCGGTGATGCTGATAACGATGGGGAAATCGAGTTTTGTTTTGGCACAGGCAACGTGCATGTCATCGGATGGGATGGTTCTCTGTATTATGAGGAGGCAACGCTTACTGGTCCAACAAATATGCTTGCTGGGTTAATCATCGGTGACTGTGACTCTGATGGGGATAATGAGGTGAAGGGTTGTGAGATCCTTGGTGGGACCGGGAGTGAATTTATTTGGAAATATGTACTAACTGATGCCATCCCTCCCGTAACAACCTGTATTTTGGATGGCGAGCTGGATGGGGAGGTGTACCGCAGTGATGTGACGGTGATACTAACTGCGACTGACAATGGATCTGGTGTTGACGTGACGCGATATAGGCTTGATTCGGGTGCCTGGACGGAGTATCTTACACCGTTTTTAGTGACTGAGGATGGCATCCATACCGTGTTGTTTTATTCAGTTGACAAGTCAGGTAACGTCGAAGAGCAGCAGAAGTGTGTCTTTACGATTCAGCATGCGCTGCCACTTGACGTTTCTATAAAAGGCAGGATTGGTGTATCGCTTGTTATCAAGAATAATGGTACGACCTCATATACAGATATTTCTTGGAGCATGGCACTCGAGGGTGGGTTCTTAGTCAAAGAGAATCAGAGCTCAGGGGTAATCCTGCAGCTTCCCCCTGGTTGTGAGACGACCAAGAAGCTTCCAGTTCTTGGGTTTGGTACCGTCACCATTACGGTTATGGTAGATGGTATTCAGAAGACTATGAAGGGATTTGTATTGTTATTTTTTGTTCTTGGGGTACGTTGATCCCATACATTTTTTTGTTATGGTTGTTACGTTTAGTTGGGAAAAAAATTATATATCTTGTATGTGTTAGAAATGTATTAGGAGGAAAATTATATGAAAAAAATATTTCTTATCGTGGTAGTGCTCTGCATAATTCTTTGCGGATTACAAGCAAGTGCGTACGAAGATATTGTCACAACTACTGAATTTGGGGATTGGGGACAGAAGTCAACTTATCAAACCGTCTCATATGGCGGTGAGGTGTTAGATCAATACCAAATCTATAATGGGACGTTTGGACCAATTGGTGTTTTCCCAATGCTTCCGAATAAAAACGTTACTATTACTCAGTCGTTTGTGCCACAGAAGGAGATGCTAACCCGCATTGAACTTCAGATTGGTAAGAACTCGACGACAACCTATCCATTTATGCTGGCTATTCGGGATGAGTTGACCGCTGAATCTCTTGGGGTGTCCATTGTAGCTGCTGAGGATATCCTAACAGAGAATTTCAGATGGATAAGCTTTTCATTTACTAATTTGAAGCTAACCACTGGTCAGACTTATTGGATGGTAGCCTACACAGCAAATGTCTCTGATAATTTTTATGGATGGACTGCAAATGATACAAATCCGTATCCCAATGGCTCGGTGGCGATTTCGATGAACGACGGTCAAACATGGCAGAATGAAACAACCGTTGATATGACCTTTAAGACCTATGGGATGGATGCGACAGAGCTTGAGCTTGAGCTGTTCGGGGGTATCGGCGTGGAATATTCTATCAAGAACGTTGGGTTAGTCGATGCACTCGGCGTGCAGATCTATCTTAAAATCACGGGTGGGATTCTCAACCTTATTAACATCACAGAAGATGGTGTGTTCATATCTCCGTTAGCACCAAATGCATCAATCGATGGGGCTGTGATACCACTTGGACTAGGACCCATGGCTGTGACAATGATAGTGCGTGCTGCCAATGCAATGGAGGTTACTAAAAACTTTGATGCAGTCATCCTATTTTTCTTTGTGATCCTCAAATAAACACCACCCCCTCTTTTTTTAGTTATAGAAACTATTCTACTTCATCCTTATAGGCGAAAGGAGGTGTATGCTTACAAAATAAAGGGTGTGTATGAAACGGTTTTATTCCTTTTTCATGATGGTTTTATAGCAGGGGAGGAAATCTTCGATTGTTTGGAGCTTCCAGAGTATAAAACCAACGTTTTCTTCCATAGGCTGCTTTTTTTCATGATTTAACAATTTATCCCGCATTTTTCCTACCCCTCTTTTATTTATCATTACTAGTTTATATATTTTGCTCATTTTTTAAGAAAAATTATCACATTTTGTTCTCTTTGGCTGGACTGGTGATACCAAACCAATAGTTCTTGGTGTAAAAAAGGGTTTTATAATAATCAAAGATTTGTTTCAAAACATATAAATAAGGAGTATTTCTTAAGTATGTATGACGGAGAAAAAAAGACTATGCCCCTGCATAGGTCGTCAATGGTACGGAATCAAAACCATATCGGTTTTTTTGTTGTAGCGGTCGCATTACTGCTCTGTCTGGCTCTAGATATCTCTGTTGTGATGTGCTCGGCTGATGATGATGTTGTTCCAATCGTCTTGACCTCCCTTTCGCTTAGGAATCAGACTATTGAAACGGATTATTCTGAAATTGTTTCCCCTTATACAGCAAACACCAGCACCATCCTGCTTGATGGTGCTTTGAAACGCCTTGTTAAGTTACCTGCAGAAAGCATCGTGGTTCTACTGCCTGATAATCGTCTTGCGATTAAATCTGAGGCGGAGACCAGTTTTTTACCTGAGGGGAGCATCGTATCGTATTATCAAGAGAAACCCGTGATTAGTATCCCTCAGCAGTTGGCGGTTGTTGGTGTTTCAAGCGTGGTGGTATCACCGTTGCGAAATTTTACGGTTAATACAAATTTCCTCCAGTCGGTACAGGAGCTAGATGTCTATCATGTGGAGGTTGTGTTTTTTGAGCTGACGCGGGAACGTCCTGATGTGCCGTTGGTCAGCTATACTATTGATTGGGGTGATGGGCAGAAAGAGTCTTTCATTGCTGAAATAATAGTGGCTTCACATGAATATTCGCAGAGTGGTAGGTATCGGTTAGTCATCAACGTTTCCGATGCCCTTGGGTTTACATATGTGACGACGAAGCAGTACACCGTGAATTATGAGGGGTATCTGATGCATTCCTCCCTGTGGGTGAACAAGTATAAAGCACCTATTGGGGGAGGTTTCCTTGGTTTTGGATTGCTTGTGATTGCCTTGGGGGGGTTTACCGAGAACGGGCGGTACAAACTACTGATGTTGTTCGCCTTGCTGCTTCCATTTTACTCACGGATTCAGAAAGAGGATGTGCTGGACCAGTTTGTCCGAGGGCAGATCTACGGGTTTATTAAGACAAACCCTGGGGTGCATTATAATCAGATTCTGCGGAAGATCGGGGTGAAGAACGGGACCTTGTCGTATCATCTTGGGGTGCTTGAGAAAACCGAGTTGATTCAGTCCCGTAGGGAGGGTCTGAAATATCGGGTGTTTTATCCGACTGGGATGAATTTCCCTAAGGCGGAGCGATTCAGGCTTACTGATTTTCAGATGCAGATTATTGACGCTTTGAAAAGGCGGCCGGGAATAACGCAAAAAGATCTTGCCTGGTTGCTTTCTTCGAAGCCGCAGACGATTAACTATAATATTAAGGTGTTGGGTCAGGCTGGGTTGGTCTCTGTGGTACGCAAAGGTCGGAAGACGACGTGTTTTGCGGTCAAGCATGATGAATCTTCCGCTGGGGTGTAAGCATTCAATAGGGATTTTTTTTTGTGGTTAGTGTGAAAACTGTTAAAAACATCTTCTGGATAGTATTGAGGTGATGCGAACGATTGTTGCGGTATGTGGGAGCGATGCTGATGATGTGAAGCTTTCGTTGGTTATGCTGGAGGCTGCTGAGAAGGTTGGTTCGGGGATCGCAACGCGCGGCGGTGTGCTTGTCTGTGGTGGTCGTGGGGGGGTGATGGAGGCTGCGTGTCGTGGTGCTAAGTCAATGGGTGGTCTTACCGTAGGATTGTTGCCTACGTCTAAGCAGGAGGCCAACGCATTTGTGGATGTTCCGATTTCTACAGGTCTTGGGATGCGTCGGAATTTTTTGGTGGTGCATGCCGCAGATGTGGTGATCGCGATAGGTGGTCGATGGGGGACGCTTAGTGAGATTGCGTTTGCTCTTATCTTTGGTAAGCCGGTGGTGTTGCTTGCTGGGACTGGTGGGTGTGTTAATGAGCTTGCCTCTGGGCGTCTGATGAAAGAGTCTGAGGGGTTGTTGTATGTTGCTTGGTCTGCTGATGAGGCGGTTAAGAAGGCGTTTTCGCTGTGTCCTGAGTAGTGGCATTTTTCCATTTTGATATTCTAGATAATAAGGTATATATAATAGATTAGACAAAGTATAACTTAAGAGGATCTGGAGTTGTTTTTACATTCCTTTTCCTTCCATCTCTCCTATGCCCCTTCCAGATCCTTCCTACCTCCCTTTTCTGATTCTTTCTGACTCTTACTAATTGTTCTAGTATATTATGGAAAAAAAAGATTCGGTTGTTTTAGAGGCTATCGTCGCGCATCATACGTCGGTTTGCCTCTGCTTCTGCCTGGTGTGGGTGAAAGCCCTGACGAATCAAATGATGGCAGATTGCGTCTCTGTAGAGGTCTTGAATTTCTTTTCGTACCATTGGTTCACCAGCACTATAAATATTATTTTGTAAATATATAAATCTTTCTTTTTAAAAAAGACGTATTTAATGCCTTCTACTAAAAACAGGATGATTTCCCCCTTTTGATAAAAGGTACTTTATAATAGAGACGTAATGTTATTCCATCACAAAATCCACCTCTCCATGTATTCTTAATGGATATTCACCTTGTGATAATTCACAGCATACCCGCCTCTTCTATTTTTTCCTGTTGATTTGAATATATTGATGTTATAAATAATATATTATATTTCTAAAAAAAGAGATATTATTTCATGTTCATCTTATTCATAGATATTCATAGAGTTTGATTGCACTGATGTTTTTTGGCAGGTGCATGGAGCGTGCGATTGCGCTGCATTTCACCCGTAGTAGGTATGCGATCGGTCGGTAGGTGGTCTCTGAGAAGGACTCGTAGTTGGCCATGCCTTTGGCGATGATGATGTCCGCCTGATTCAAGGCTTTGCTAACATTCGAAGGCAGTCTTGTAAAGTCCACCCCGACAGCGAAGCATCCTGTGGTCAGAAGTTCGTCGACGATCTCATTTAGCTTGATTTCCATGGCCTCCTTCTCTGTCGCATCACTAAGGATTGATTCTCCTTTGACGACGAGGGTGATACACAGGTGCGGGTTGAAGATTTTTAGTTCCCTGCAAAGGAGTTTGTCAAAGATGATCTCCCCGCAGTTATCTGTAAACAAGACCAGATGGATTGCTTTTTTGAGATGGTGCTTAAGTTTTTCGGAGTCATCATGTCCAAGTCCTTCTGCATAAAGTCTGTCGAAGACGTCCTGTAGCATTTGCGGGTGGGTGCTTGAGCCTTCGATGCCAAAATCCATCATGTTTCCGATGATGGCGCATAGCATGCTGGTTTTTAGGGGGTCCGGTGAGTCTTTGATGAGTGAGTCGATTTTGGGGAGTAGGCTGGTTGCGGTAATGTTGCTTTGCTGTTTTAAGGTCTTATAGGGGTCGTTGTCCTCTAGTGTTTCGTAGGCTGCCTTATGAAGCTTGGTTGCTATCGTTGCGCTGCAGACCTGTGGGTCGTAGAGGCGGGCAAGGAGGCTGCAGGCGGTGCGTATGGTGTTTGTCTGTTTTGTCTTATCGGTGGTGCTTAGTTCTGTTTCGAAGAGGATTCGTTTGAGTAGGCAGGGGACGCATTCTGGTTGGATTTTCATGATGGGACCTGGATGAGGCAGCTGCTTTTTATCTTTACTGTTTCTTGTGGAGGAGATTTCTGTATGCTAAGGAGTTGGCGAGAGGAGAGTGGATGGTTGTTTTTTAAGGGGATGGGAGTGTGTATCGGTGTTAATTCCTCATTGTATTAGGAGTAGTTCTCCTGGATGTCTTTTGGGTTTTATGAGTGCATCAAAACGAAATATTAATATATTCATAAAATTATATTAAAGGTAGATTCACTAAGAAAGGGATTGAGTGCTATGAAAAAAAGACATCTACATATCCTGATATGTGGTATGATGCTGGCGATTCTTCTACCAACCACAACTATAGGAATCGCTACCTGTATACAATCAACAACGGAGACCTGTGGATTGCTTGACCGGACTACCATGCGGGGGTTCGCACTATACCTCGGCAGAGATGCAACAGGAAAAACCATGCATCTCTTCGCCCTCAGAGTCCACTATCTTACGATTGATCTAAGTGGTCAACGGGACAGTGGTGTTATTCGCATGCGGCCGATCGACATTCCTAATAAAATAATCGGGTATCATGGACATATCTACATCTCCGCATCGTTCCGTGGAGCTATAAACATCTAATCTATTATTCTTTTTTTTTTATTTTCTTTTCTTTTTTTATATAAGGTTTTATAAGCACGTAACTAATATCATTTTTTCGGGAGTTGCCTGAAGATGGTGAGGGGTGAAAACGGTCGTCGGGGGATGACTGATCCTAAATATAAAAAGATTCTCAAAAAGAACGACCCATTTGATCAGCTTATCATGGAGCTTCATCGAAAAGGTGTTCTTGACGTCTGTGTGGTGGGGATAGGAAAGAAGACCGTAGGTAATCTGCAACATGTATATTCTCGTAGGTTGGTTCCTCCACAAGGGAAGCATGGCTCATAATTAAAAGTGCTTTAGGATATTTGTTTGTATTAGTTCTATCAGAGACGCACAGTTTGTTGTAATGTTATAAATGTTATATTTATTTTTTTTTGAATATTTTTAAATAGGATAATGCTATGGTGGTGGTCCAAGGAAAGCAGTATTTTGTGGTATATCATGAACGCCATGATAATGTCAATAACAGCTTTCTTAAAGGAGAGCAAGAAATGGTAGAATTTGTAAAGATCTCAAACCAAGGGACACTGCTGAAAATCACAGAGGTATCCGATATCTATCGGGATCATCCGTACTCCTAGGATAGCGATGAATAATCCTTTTTTCTTTTCAATGAGTATTTACATTGAATATAAAAAGAGAAAAAGTCGTTCGCAGTCATAGTCATATTACTTGATCGTTTGAAAAAGAGTATATTCATCTGTTCTTTTTTATTTCTTGGTGCACTAAAAGTTTATCACCTAGAATCTAGTTTCTTTTTATCAATGCTTTTAATCGGTTAATAAAAAAATAAAAAAGGAAAAGGAGGCGGGTGTGTTATCGTTATTCTTCGTTCTTGTTTTTCTTTCTTGAGAGGAGCAGTATCAACAGTAGTGCTATGAGTGCAAGCAGTGCCAGTGCGATGATCCAGATGTTATTGACGACAAGGGTCTGCTGGATGACGACATCCTTTTGAGCTATGGAAGCAAGACTACCGTCTGATGCGGTTACAGTGATCGTGTAAGTCCCTGGGTCGCTCCATCGGTGGAGGAGGACGAAATGTTGTCCGCAGGGAAACCTCGGGGTCTGATAGATGAAACCGTCGCCCCAGTCGATAAGATAGGAGATGTAGTCTGAGTTGTTGTCAAAGGCTCCGAAGATGTAGGAGTATCCTGTGTTTGTATAGCCGTTCTTTGGACCTGCGATGAGTGGAGTTGTTGGAGGGCTGTTTGGCACAATGATCGTGACGTTAGTCCTATCGATGTCTGTGGCTCCAAAGTTATCGATGACCGTCAGAGTAACAGGGTAGATTCCTGCGTTGATGTAGCTATGGCTAATGGTTGCTCCTTCTGCGATGATACCATCTCCGAAGGACCAGCGATAGAGGATAATCAATCCGTCGGCGTCAGAGCTTTTAGATCCGTTAAAGAGTATTTCTTGATGGATAAAGCCGTTGTATGGACCGTTTGCGTTTGCTACAGGTGCGATATCGTTGTATCGGTATCCGTGGTTGATTCGTGTGGTCTGAGTGGTTTGTTCATCTCCTGTCTCTCCGTTATCTTCGTTTCCGTTATCTTCGCTGTCTCCCTCCTCACTATTTCCATTGTCTTCATTGTCTCCATTGTTTCCACTGTCTCCATTTCCGTTATCGCCGCTGTCATCATCTCCGTCATCTCCGTCGTCACTATCGTTGTCTCCGTCATTGCTATCCCCATTGTCATCATTATCTCCAATGATGTTGATGAATGTATATTCTGAGATTTCACCAGCTGTGATAAAAATAGAGTCATGGTCAGGAATGTATCCTTCAGGAACGTTGATTTCAGTGAAATTGTACACCCCTGGACTAAGCCAGATGCATTTGGGTGAAGATTCATTGAAAGAAAAGGTGTCAAGAATCTCTCCATCTTTTAATATCTGGATGCTGAACAATGTGTCTGGGTCATCGTAGGTTACAATCTCTCCGCTTTGGTTGAGCCGTACGTCTTTTCTTAAGATGAAAGGATACAAGGTATGCGAATCTGTATCGTGAACGATGTGTTGCATTGCTGAGTGAGTCTCATGAACCCAGGTGCCTTCCGCTGTTGCGATGTTGGTCAGTTGGTCTGGGAAGATTTCATTGAAGTCAGGGGTGGTAGTGCAAGTAAAGATCCAGGTTTCCGAATGATCAAGCATTTCATTATGATTCTGTTCGCCAGAGACGTACGTGGCTGGTCCTAATAGGTCATCTACAACGGAAACGTTACTGAGTGGTTGGTGTTTGGGGTTGCTCACGTAGTAGGTATAGGTGATTTGTTCTCCTGCATAGGCAACAGTCGGTCCTATTTTGACGATTTCAATTTCAGGTTCAGGGGCACCGGAACTAGCAAGGGGGATGAAGCAAACCCCGATAAGAATCCAGGTAATCAGAGAGACACTGGGGATGGTAAAGAGGTGTTCATTTTCATTTTTCGATAAATATTTCTTTTTCATAGTATCTCCTTTTATTTGTGCTATGGTTTTGCTGTTGTCGTTCAATTATTAAATTGCTGTTGTACAACTATTATCTAATTTCTTTACATTTGTTATCGATTTTATTTTTCAATTTTTATGAAATTAAATATTGTGTCAAGGACATTATAGAGCGATTTTTTTCCATGGGTTTTATATAATTTTTGTTGTATTCATCTCTGATCGTTATATGGAAAAAAAACTTCTCCTAGTCCCTGGGTATCTGGTCGGATGCGGGTGTCTTGCGCTGATTACGTATCGGACCATTCTTGCAGTTAGCACGTCAAGTAAGATAATCATGGTGCAGGTGAACCGATTTGGGGAGCAGTATGTTGATTTGGTGTTGCTTGGGATGCTGTGGGCGGTCTGCATGGTCGGGTTATGGTCGCTTACGTTCCTGTTAAAGGGACTAGACCAAAGGCAAGAACATAGAGATGTTGGGTTGGTAGTGGCAAGGCATACTGTTACGCCTCTTTTTTTGGATCAAGACAAAGTGGCGGCTTCTTTGGTTTCCTTGGAATCGTCACCAATGGATGCAATAGGGTATATGGATTTGGATGAGAGTAGACATTTATCTATTGCATCTGTGTCTGTGACAGCTCTTCAGGTGAGCTTCCTTGAATGTTCTAATTATATTTTTTAGAAAAAATTTAAATACTTGTAAAACAACCAAACGTACGTTAGAACGCTGGTGGGGTTCCCCTCCTCACTGGTACTCTGGAGAGGAGGATTTTCTTCCTCCCAGAGAAAAAAAGGTGAGACAATGGTTGTCTTTGTAAAGATCTCAAAAAACGGAAAAATCATACGCATCAAAGAAGTCGACGACACCTATCGGGATAAACCATATTGGTGGGATGAAGACGAATAACTCTTTCCCTTGATACGGGAAAACCCAGGCAAAATAACAAACCGAATGCAAGAATATTTTCCATAGGATGTGACGTCAACAACCTCACGTTTTCCTATAAATATTTTTTATATGTAACGTTTTTACGAAATAATCTTCTTTTTCTGTGTTTTTTTTGTACGGAAAACTCTTATGGCAGAAAGAATTCTGTGATTTATTGTTATAAATGTTATAGAAAATATTTTATAAAAAAAATTAAATAGGGTAAGATAATACTATTAATCAGGAAGCGAAGGGTTATATGATGACATTTAGCTGATGTCATAAAAGATCCAAGCATTCCAAACGGGGAGTGAGCTTATAGTTGAATTCGTAAAAATCTCAAAGGACGGCGTTCTCTTAGAAATCAAAGAAGTCTCTGATAAATATAGAGATCTAATTTTTCAGGGCACACAAAAAGTGTAAATCTCTTTCTCTTTTTTTCATATATTTTTTCCGCTTATTTCGAAACCATAGATTTTTTTATATTTCTAACAAATTTTTTTCCGAGTCTTGTAGATTATAATTTTTATCCAAAATTATACAAAAAATATATATTTAGAAAAAACATATCATTTCAATGAAAATTTCGTGAGGTGGATGCTAGGAATGGATTTTTTCCATTTTGATAGACTATCAACCTACATTAATAAAGGTCAAATATCATACAGTATCATCATATAAAAGAAAAATAGCATAAAAATATAAATGGGACGTGGGCTGATGAGGCATCTCTGCTGGTTCTCCTTGGGATCTAGTAGTGGTGTGTACTCCTCTATCCTATTAGAAACTATGGTTAGGATATGAAAAAAATTCTACTGCTGGTCGCGATGGGGTCTGTACTTCTTTGGACTGTGTTTACCAGCTCTGCTCTTGTCATATATCCAGGCATGGATTTTCGTGTGGAAAATGAGACTTACACGGTCAATACCACCATGGTGTTTGACCAGATTACCGTAAGTGACACGTTCATTGTATTTAATGAGACAGGATTTTCTGTTCTGTCTCCGAACGGTATCACGATTACACTTGTATATATCAGTGATCATATCCCTTGTGCTATCTATGGGGAAACGGTGATGGATTTCTCTGCAAGTACCACAAGTGGTACGGTGTGGTTGAGTCTCTCAGGGTTTCCTGTGAATAATGAGTATCTGATTACGAGAAATGCGGTGAATCATTCAACTAGTACTGCGAACGGAACCGGGGTGATTTCTTTTTCCACCACAGTATGGGGTTCGCCGCAGCGTTTTAAGGTGTTTTTGCAGACGCAGACGTCTGGGGAACCAACGCCTCCACAAATCTCTGGGATGACACGTACGACATCAGATCCGCTTGATACGAGTCCAACGTATGGGTGGGTGAATGTCTGTGGAGATTTTTCCACCTCTCATGACTACACTGTCCCATCAGGAGTTATCGATTCCTCGATTCACTTTGTCGGGGCACATCAAGCTTTATTCATAGAAAAATAAGGGGATAACATGAAGAAAATAACAATAGTATTGCTAGGAACGTTTGTAATATTGGGCTTTCTCCCCACCGCGTCAGCAGGTACGGTGTCAGAACAGTTGGCTGGGATAGAAAATCCCGATATGTTGTTTATTAGCATGACTGAGATACGCAACAGTGATGGAGAGACTTTCGGAACATCGGCTGCAAATATTCAAGAAGCTATTGACCAATGCTCAACTCCTGGCACTGTTTGGCTTCCTTCTGGAACTTACAATCCTTCATCAACAATAACCATCAATCAAGGAATCACCCTTGATTTATGCGGAGCAGTTATCAGACCTTCTAGTAATTACGGAAACATCATCGAGATGGAAAAGGATTCGCATCTTTGGAATGGTTTCGTTGACTGTTCACAAATATCGATGAGTGACGACTATGCTGCAATTTATCTCTCTGGATTCTCAGGTGATGTAAGTGGGGACACCATCCAAACAATAAAAAATATGCGATTGGATAGTAAAACAAACGTTCATGACAATTGGTATGGAACAGGAGTCTATCTCCATGCGACTTCTGGGAGTTGCCAACGAGCATTGTTTTCAAAGCTTTTCATACACGGTTTCGAGTTTGGAATCAAGATGAAAGCAGATGGCGGAAATATAAAAGAAAATCTCTTCAAATATATTGGAGGGCATGCGAACCATTATAACATTTATATTGAAGCTGTGGGGAACTCACAAATTTACGACAACATGTTTGATTTGACGATGTGGCAATCTGGATTTCCAGAATATTGGAGCGGGAGCCCAGGAGTAACAGAGAACAATATTAGAATGCATGGAAATTGCTACAACAACCTGTTCCGTGAAATGTTGTTCTGGGACTATGCAAGGAATATGTTACCTTACGGAAAAATGTCTGTAGACCTTGACGCTCCCACTCATGACAACTATCTCGAATGGTTCGGTGGCAATGAAGGTGATGGACAAACACCAGGAAATACTCAATTCTACGATTATGGAACAAACAATATCAAATGGATGCTACCGATATATAACCCGCCATCCCAGAGAGACTCATATGAGTACCTTGATGATATGCAAGACGCGTATCATACGACTGTAGAAGGCTCTGGAACGTGGTTAGGGTTAAGCAGCCCGTACTATCTCTTTACGGAGCCATCCCAGATAATAAATAGTAAAGGAAATACCTTCTCTGATATACAATCAGCCCTCAATAATCTAGGAGGTCAACCAGGTACAGTGTGGGTTCCAAAAGCCACGTATTTGGTATCATCCCCAGGTATAACCGTTCCAGCCAATACCTTCTTAGATTTAATGGGTTCCACTATCGTTCCTCAAACGGCGATGAATGTCATTACTCTTGGACAAGGAGCAATGGTGATGAACGGAATCATCGACTGTAGCGGGGTAGACCTCGCAGACGATCAATCGCCCATTCGAGTCGCAAACATCTTACATCAAAGCTACAAATTAGGCGCCATCATTGACAATATGGCTCTTTTATCGCATGAACAGAGGGGAACTGGGATGTATTTATTCGCAAACCAGATACCGTCTAGTGTTTGTTGGGTTTATTCAACTAGAATATACGTCGATGGATTCAAATACGGGATTCAACTTCATACGATTCAAAGTGGAAACTGGGACTTGTACGTGAATGGAAATGCGTTCCGTTATATTACAATCAACGATTGTGAATACCCGATATATCTTCTTGGGTATGATTATACAAATCCACCTGTAGCGGAGGTGACTGGGAATATATTCACTTTTGTTATCATTAATCCATCACCAAACGGAGGAACTCTCAGAGGGTTTTTTACTCAAGGAGGGGCTTGTCAATTCACAGACAAAATGTGGATTCTTAACTACAACGATGCTATGCGTGCATATGGGCGTAAATCTATCGAGGACCATACAACTGGTGGTACATTCTTCGAATGGTGTGGAGGAACACAATCAAACCCGCCGGACTACATCATCGACCATATTGGGAACTGGGACACCCGTATAAAGGTGATACCAGATGGAACGCCTATTCCTGACGAGATGCCTGATTTAAGCGCAACCATGACAGAAGATTATTACATTCAATTGTCAGGGTATGAGTCTCCACAAATCTCTGGGGTTACACGTACGACATCAGATCCGCTTGATACGAGTCCAGCGTATGGGTGGGTGAATGTGAGCTGCACGGTGACGGACAATGTCGGGGTATCCCAAGTGATCCTCCGGATTCACACTCCGAGTGGCTCATGGAATAATGTTTCTATGACGGCGGGGGGTTCTGGGAAGTATTATTATCGTTCGACCACTGCGTTTTCCATTTTGGGAAACTATAGTTACTCGATTTTAGCTCGGGATACGAGCAATAATGTGGCTACCTCAGGTGCAGTGTTGTTTTCAATGCCGCCGAACTGGGATATGAACTCTGATGGTGTTATCACTGTGTTGGATTTTGTGCTGATCTCAAATCACTATGGTCAGAGTGGTGCGAACGGGTGGATTCGTGAGGATGCGGATAATAGCGGAGATATCGAGGTGTTGGATATGGTGTTTGTCTCAAGTCATTTTGGTGAGGAATGGTGGGTATGAACATGAGACAATGGAAACGTATTCTGAGTCATGCGTCATGGGATGCTGCAAAAACCGTAGTCATCTGTGGTCTTGTGTTTTGTGTTGGAGTCTTCTCTCTCATAGGATTTGTACGCGGGG
>LSSI01000058.1 GCA_001595945.1 Thermoplasmatales archaeon SM1-50 | reverse complement strand
ACCAACATTTTCCTTTTATAATTTGTTTTCATTTTTATATTGCCTCCTTATCATTTATTTTTTTATATTTTATACTTCCATCATTCTTAATAGAACTTCTATAATTTAAATGTTTGCATATAAATAAATTTTTCCTCTTAAAGAAAAAACCGAAGCGTCAAAAAGACAATATTGGTAATAAAAGAAAACAACATGGAAAAATCAGAAAAATATCACATAGAAAAAAAGAGAAATACTGCATTGATCCTTACAGGGAGTATTAATCTGCTTGTTTCACACAAAGCTTGAATCAAACTTCCCTTCATCGATTTCTTTTAGAACCTGTTTCGGTGCTTTTCCCTCGACAGTGACACCTATCGAGGCGCACGTGCCGATAATCTCTTTTGTTTTGCGTTTCAGGTCTCTTCCGAGGATCGTATCAAACTTCATTTTCGCTATCTTCACTACCTGATCAACTGTAATATTTCCGATTTTTGTCTTGGAAGGCGCACCTGAGCCTTTCTCTGCCTTGACCTCATGGAGGATCAAAGAAGACGCTGGTGGAGTCCCTACTTCGACCTCAAAGTCCTTTGTCTTTGGATCAATAATAATTTTAACAGGAACCTTCATCCCCTGGAATTGCTTTGTTTTATTGTTAATCATATTAATGACTTGTATGATGTTGACACCCTTAGGACCCAATGCGGGACCAAGAGGTGCTCCTGCAGTTGCTTTTCCCCCGTCAACAAGTGCTTCTATGGTTTCTAGCATATTCTCTTACTCCTTCTTTTCCTCTTTCTTTTTGTCTTCGTCTTTACGTTTAATGATACGTACTTGTTCCCCTCGTACGGTTATCGGAATAGGAACCATGGACTCCAATAGCTCAACAGTGATTTCCTCCTTCGAGTAATCGATATGGGTAATCTTTGCTTTCTCCCCACGGAATGGACCTGCGATCATCTCTACAAGATCCCCTTCTGTAATCTTTGCGACCGCGGATGTCGGGGTGAGAAAATGTTCGATCTGTTCAATAGGGATACTACCTTCAAGCATGTTCCGGGCATAGGAAATCGTTTTTATCATGTTTTTAATAAGTTCTTCGTCATACGCTTCCACAAAGATATACCCTCGTAAATCCGGGGTGACGAGAATAGAGGGAATGCTCAATTTACCTTTTTTTGCCCTACTATGAATTAGATCAGCAGTGTTCTGTTCTTTACCTACTTGTGTTTTAATCGTAAATATACTGGAAATCTCAGTGGAAGTATGCTCAGAATTAGTATTTTCCATACCTGTAACCCCTTAATAGCCAAGTGCCTTAAGTATCCAAGGTGCAATAAGCTCGCGTATAATGTAAATAACAAAACCTAAAGCCCCGATCAGCAGGATGCCTAATCCAGTTATTTTCGCTGTTTTTTCATATTCTTCGTTGGTGGGCTTGCGTGCCATCTTTAAGACTCGTCCGTATTTCCCTTTTCCGATGCGTTGCTGACGTTCCTCAATTTTACGTTGTAAATCCCACGCTCTTCCTAGGAAACCTTTGCGTTCTTCGTTCACTCTATACACCTGTAATACGTAAGGGTCAAATAATAAGGAGTATATAAAGAATGTGGCGTTTTTCTACGAGATAAAATCAATGCCGTACTCCATTTCATCTCTTGAGCGGGGTGTTGGTCCTATTATCTGCTTGGATTTCACGCCGGTGACAACAAGCATGGCTCGTATGGATTTCTTCATACTAGGATCAATAGTCGTACCCCAGATGATACGTGCGTTCTTATCGATCTTTGCATAGATCTCTTCGACTACTTTTTGCGCCTCTCGTAACGTCATATCGTTTCCACCAGTGACATTGACCAACGCACCAGTCGCTTCTGTAATATCCACCTCAAGTAATGGAGAATTCAACGCTTCGGTGATCGCATCGACAGCCTTATTATCGCCTTCTGCTTCCCCAAGACCAATCAGCGCGACGCCACCACGTTTCATCACTGTCTTTAAATCAGCAAAATCTAGATTCACTAATCCAGGCATCGTGATCATCTCAGTGATCCCTTTAATTGAACGCATCAGAATCTCATCAGCGACCTTAAATGCCGCGTTCAAGGCAAGGTTTGGCACAATATCAAGTAACTTATCATTTGGGATCACAATCACAGTGTCGCAGACCTCACGCAGCCGCCGTAACCCCCCCTCTGCGTTATCCATTCGAACCTGACCTTCGACACAGAAAGGAAGCGTAACTACTCCAATGGTAAGTGCACCTGCTTCCCTAGCAATCTGTGCCACGATGGGTGCACATCCGGTTCCTGTCCCGCCACCAAGACCACAGGTGACAAACACCATATCCGAGGGAACAATGGCATCACGGATATCCTGTTCGCTTTCTTTTGCAGCCTCTTCCCCTATTTGGGGGAGCGATCCAGCTCCTAAACCGCGGGTGAGATGTCGTCCAATAAGTATTTTATAAGGAGATTGGGTGAGAAGAAGATGTTGCGCATCAGTATTAACCGCAATGAGATCTGCACCATTGATTCCTTCTGAAAAGCACCGTGAAATCGTGTTGGTTCCAGCCCCACCACACCCGACGACCTTAATGGTGGTCGTTAGGCTTTCAAGGACTCGTTCTAAGTCCTGGTCGTTCACACCAGCGATTTTCAATGTTGGATCACGTTTCGTTTCCCGTATCCCAACATTCTTTTTTTCCTTTTCTTCTATCTGTTGTTCGACCTGTTCTTTTACCTGCTCAGCCGCAACCACATCTTCAATAATCTTTCTCATTTATCAATTCACCATCCTCGTAACAAAACCCCATCATTGTAAAGAATTAAATTTTTTTACCAATAGTGTAAAGGAATTTTAATTCTTAAATATTTCCAAAGAAAAATCGATGTTTTTGATAGAGTGTGTCAGCCACCCAAGGGATATACGGTCGGCAAATGAGGCGTAATTCTCAATATTTTTTACGGTGATCCCTCCCGAGGCCTCTATGAGAATCTCAGGATTTATCATACGAATCTTACGTGCAATGTTTTTCCCTGCGACTGGAGTCATATTATCAAGCATTATGCTTGCGACATTCATGGTTGCAGCAGTAAGTGCATCAGTTTCATTTTCCACCTCGATTTCAATGATGTTATCTGGGAGTTTTTTTTTTATCTTCTTGATCGCCTCTTCAACGGATCCGATTAATTTGAGATGATTGTCTTTGATAAGTACAGCGTCATATAAACCATAGCGATGAGGTTCTCCACCGCCTAGGATGATTGCCTTTTTCTCAAAAGATCGAAAGCCTGGAGTTGTTTTTCGAGTAGCAGCTATTGTCACCTTTGGGTTGATTTTTTGACATCGTTTCACGAGTTTTTTTGTTTCGGTTGCAATTCCGCTCATCCTTCCGATGATGTTGAGGGCAAGCCGCTCTCCTTTTAGGATTGACCGGGCTGGTCCTCGGATTTGCATTACTGTTATTCCGCTTTTAATAGACGCCCCATCGGTTGCTATCATCGTTGCTGTTGCCTTGGTTTTTTGAAACACTAGGTATGCTTCTTGTAAGCCAGCGACAACACAATCTTGCTTTGCTATGATTGTTGCTCGTGCTAGTTGATTGGCAAACAACGCGGTGGAGGTTATATCTCCTTTTGTTCCTAGATCTTCGCTAAGGAACCGATCGATTTCGTCCATAACAATATTTTTTATAGGTAATTCCTGTTTAAAGGTTTTGGGAGAGTTTACATATGAAACTTGGCATAATTGGGTGTGGGGCCATTGGAAAAGATGTCGCAAAAGCAGCTGACATGATGAACGATATAGAAAAAATCTATCTGTATGATATCAACCCTACCGCAGCGAAGGACCTCTGTTCATCATTGAAAAAAGCATCGATAAAACCAGTTGATATCTTCTTAAAAGATGTCGATGTTGTTTTTGAGGCCGCATCCCAGCAGGCTGTTTCTACTTACGCAGCAACAGTGCTTGAAGCAGGGAAAGATTTAATCATCATGAGTATCGGCAGTTTATTTGATGATGCGTTTCGGAGGAAACTTGAAGACATTGCACGGAACAATCATCGGAAGATCTATCTTCCCTCTGGAGCTGTCTGTGGGATTGATGGTGTGGTTGCGGCAAGCATCGAAAAACTTGATAACGTAACCTTGGTTACAACCAAACCGCCAGCGTCACTTGGAAAATCTGTCGAGAAACGTACCGTGGTGTATAAGGGGACAGCTAGGGGTGCGATAATGCAGTTTCCGCGGAACATCAACGTCGCAGGGTGTCTCTCTTTGGCTGGTATTGGTTTTGATGAGACGAGAGTCGAAATCGTCGCTGATCCGGTTGAAACAAGAATTAATCATAAGATTCTTGCACATGGCCGGTTCGGGAGATTGCGTGCGGAGGTGGAGAATATGCCAAATCCAAATAACCCTCAGTCAAGCTATATGGCGTCATTGTCTGCAATCGCTACCCTGCGTAAAATCCTTCATCCTATTCAGATTGCTTAAACGTGCAGAGAAAAGAATTTTCAGTTTTTTTTTTTACATACACAAGTATTAACGGATATGAGGATACTTGAAATTTCTTCCTTATTAGGTAGTATTTATTGCACTAAAGCCTAAATAGCAGGCTGCTCTTACAAGACTGTTGAAATAATGACCTTTGAGATTAAGGAGCGAGACGCGGCAGGTCGTCTTTGTCGCTTCACGACACGACATGGGGCGGTAATCACCCCAAATCTCCTTCCGGTGATCAACCCAAATAAGATGATGATTACTCCAAAGGAGATGAAGCAACGATTTGGTGTTGACATACTCATTACAAATTCCTATATCATCAATAAAAATCCCGAATTAAGGAAGCATGCATTGATGTCCGGTGTGCACAAACTTATTGATTTCCATGGTACGATCATGACCGATTCAGGCACATTTCAAAGCTATATTTATGGTGACATCAACGTAGACCCTCTTGAGATTGTCCGATTCCAGCGAGACATCGGTAGCGATATCGGTACTATCCTTGATATTTTCGGAACCCCTGGTCAAACAAAGGAAGAATCTCAACAAGGAACGACCGAGACAATCAGACGAGCAAAGGAAAGCATTCAGGAGAAGGGGGAGATGCTGCTGGCTTGTCCTGTCCAAGGTTCGGTGTACCCTGAGCTTCGGGAGGAATGCGCACGCCAGCTCAGTTCCCTTAATGCAGACTTCTTCCCCATTGGTGGTGTTGTCCCACTTATGGAGAACCAGCGATACACTGATTTGGTTCGTTGTATCCTTGCTGCGAAACGTGGTCTTGATCCCTCAAAACCAGTGCACCTGTTTGGCGCTGGTCATCCTCTGATTTTTTCCCTGGCAGTTGCCTTAGGATGTGATTTCTTTGACTCGTCTGCTTATGCAAAATATGCACAAGATGGACGTATGATTTTCCTTTGGGGGACAGAGAAATTCGATGATCTTGTGGAACTACCCTGTTGCTGCCCTGTTTGTTCAACGTACACTATCTCGGAGTTACGGCAGCTTGATGCCAAAGATCGAACCTTGCAGTTAGCATTGCATAATCTGTACGTCAGTTACGCGGAGCTACGGACGATTCGAACCGCGATTAAGGGAGGCTGGTTATGGGAGCTTGTGGAACAACGCGCAGGTGCAAATCCCTTTCTTTTTGAGGCGTTACAGGTGTTACGAGAACAAAATCATCTCGTATGGCTTGAACAATTCGAGCCGGCGAGTAAGAAAACCGCGTTGTTTTATACAGGTCCTCAGACGATGTATCGACCAACGGTTTTTCGTTATCACATGCGTTTGTGTTCAAGGTTCGATCCTTTGTTTAACACCACGATGGTCTTCCCTGAAGGAACAAAACCGTATTCGATGTTTTATCAGCGACAGATGCAACAAATTCTTACGAAGAAGCACGTCAACTTTGTTGTTGATTCCACCATTGGTCCGGTTCCTTTCGAACTAGATGAGATGTATCCACTAGCTCAGTCTGTGTTTCCGATGTCTATAGATAAGGAAACAAGAGAAATTACACAACACATTATGCAGAGATTTCTTAAGACGGGAAAGGTAATTCATTGGAAAGAAGATATGAAGCTAAAGCAAGAAAAATCCAAACGATCGCCCTTTGACTTCGATTTACGTCGTGTCTCTGCGGTTGCTGATATGCAGTTCGGACGAGGTGCATCTGATGCATTGCTAAATGGGAGAATTACTATTATCAAATCAAAGCGAACTGGAAAAATAAGAAACATACTCTGTGACGGAGTTCATGTGCTTTCAATGCGTGCGGAGGATGGCTTCTTTACCCTGAAGTTAGAGGGTGGTCGTCGGCTTCATAACCGGTTAAACTATCCGTTATTACGGGTCGTGATCACCAATGACGCGGTGCCGTTTGTAAAAGAGGGGAAAAGTGTGTTTTCCAAGTTTGTTTCAGAATGTGATCCAAGCCTTCGACCTTTTGATGAATGCTTGGTTGTCGATAGAGATGATGTGTTCTTGGCCATTGGTCGTACGCAGCTTACCAGGGATGAAATGCTTTCGTTTCGTCATGGAATCGCGGTTAAAACACGAGAATCTCTTAAATAAACCCAATCAGCTGGTATCCAAAACTCTTATTATCTCAATGAATATTACAGGAATAGTTGCGCTCTACGTAAAAGACTTAATTTGAGGAATGGAGAATATGAAAAAATTCCATGAACTATCAGAACAGATAAAGAACCTGATAACCACTCGTGACTTTTTACAAGAGAAATATGATTCCTCTGAATTCCATAAGAAGAAGGAGGAATTTCCACAATCTGCGGTTCCACCTACCCCAGAAGATGCTGAGATTTACAAGTTGCTTACTTCGATACAGCAAATTGACAAGTATATCAAGGAGTTGCAAGATTTACAGTTAAAATTACTTAAAAAAGAAGAAAAATAAAAGGTTCTTTCCCATTTTGGTTATTTCTTTCGTATCTCTTTTAACCTGATACTGATGTCCTCTTGAAGTTCTTCGGTAATATTCCTTTTCGTAAAGACATCTGCCTTTATTGCGGTTGAGAGTTTTGTGGCAAGAAGCCTTGCGACTTTTCCTCGTTCTGCTTTTGGTGCACAGTTTATCGAGGGATGTTGGAAGATAACGCCGTGTTTCGGTGGTCTGCCCCCGTCTTTTTTGAATCGGAACAGTGCTTTTTCTGCTCCTAGTATTTGGATTGTTGATGCAGGCATCATCGCCATTTTTTGCATCCCTCCTGCTAAGGCGAAGAGCCTAGCGCCGATCAGTGGTCCAATGATATTGCTGGTGTTTGGGGCGATTGTCCTCATGTCTGTTTCGATTTGTTCTTGTAATCGTAATATCTCTTTGTTAACTGTAGAGAGCGTTTTTTCAAATGGTTTTATTTTCTTTTTTGAGGTTGGAAGCAGTGACCAGCAACTAAGGCGTTCTGAGAGGAGATTTGCGGTTTGTCTTAGGTCGTCAAGGGCGTTGACCATCTGTATCATCTGTAAATCTTCTGATTGTAACTTTTCATGGACGCGTTCTTGTACAATTAGCATTGAAGCCTCATGCAAAAGCTCCCGGGAAAACCCGTAATGTTCTGGTTTTATCAGTAATGTCTTAAAGACGGTGTCTTCATGAGTATATGAACCAAGGTCTCGCAGTCGTGTTTCATTAACAAAAACGGGCAAATCTTTTACAATTTTTTTTTCTTCATCGAGGATGTTGTTTTTTTCGATTTTGCGTAAACGTTGTGCGATTTCTTTTCCGTTTTTGGGGAACAGTATTTCTTGCTGAACTGTGGTATTGTCACAGAGGAATGTCCCGAACCATTTTGTAATAAGGTATTGCGTCATCATGGTTGGATAAGAACTCCGTTTTAATGTAGTTTACGATAGATTGTTTATATATATTCTGATGATAAAAGAGATTTTAAATATAAGAACTTGTATTACGTGTGTTAACAAGTATCGAAGGATTGGGGGTTTTTAATGAAACCGGAAAAAAGAGAAAGAATTGTTCTTACGAATGTCATTGAAACGGAGCTTGATATTTTAAAAAGACATGTACTTGTTCTTCAAACTCTTAAACAGAGTGAGCCTGCTGGGATCATCAAATTATCAGAGCTTACCAAGCACCCGCAGCATATGGTGCGGTATTCGTTACGAATATTGGAACAAGAAGGACTTATCGAACCATCTCCCCAGGGAGCTGTGACCACCGAATCCGTCAATAAGGCAACCCCCATGCTGAGACAAAAATTAAAGGAGATGCAAGAGACTATTAACGAGATTATGAAAGAACTTGGTTGAAGAATTTCTTGGATCTTTTTTTTGCCGCGGTAACTCAGATGGGAGAGTGCACGGCTGAAGACCGTGATGTCGAGGGTTCGATCCCCTCCTGCGGCACTAGCTGTAAGGGTTAAATGCCTTCAAGCTATTACTCCTTTTTATTAGCGTTAACAATTGAACTTGATTGGAGTGCGGATACTCCAAATCAAGTGCTTAATAATATTTATTCAAGTGGTATCGATGAATATTATCCATCGATGCCTGTAATAAAAGATGATGGTGGACCAATCAATGTTCTTGAACATACGAGATATAAGGAAACTGTAAATCATACACTTTCAAAAATAAATCGTAAGTATCATATCTTATAAATAAATTATATCAAACACAAATAAATCTTCGTCTTTTTCAAGGGAACTAGATAAAATGAAAAGTTTAATTTTACTGGTAAATTCATGTTCCCTTCCCGACGGGGACAACTCAAATAAATACATTTATTTGCACTAAAAAAATTACATCATATTATACTATAAATTAAGCTGTGTTTCTCCTGGTAGATATCACTCTGACTCTACATCCCATACCAGGGAATTAAACACCATCTTATTCTTCTCGAATAAAAAAAAGAAAAAAAGGTTTCTAATAGGACGAAAACAAAAAAATTATTATTAGTATGAACAACTATTTAAAAGATTTCTTAATGCTTTTTATTGCAGCATCAATGTTTTCAAGAGTTGTTGCATAAGAAAATCTTAGATAACCCTCGCCGTAGGGACCAAAGGCTGTACCTGGTAAACAAGCTACATTTGCTTTATAAAGTAAATGATCAGCACATTCCTGAGATTTCATTCCTGTTTCAAGTATATTTGGAAAAGTATAAAAAGCACCCTTTGGCGATAAGCAGTGAAAACCTGGTATTGAGTTTAATCCTTCTACAATTTTATCTCTTTTTTCTTTAAATCTTGCCATCATTTCAGGAATAAAATACTGATCTCCTGTTAATGCTTCAATTCCTGCCCATTGAGTGAAAGCTGCTGTGCAAGATATTGCACTAACAAGGAAATCTTGAAGTCTTTCAGCCATTTTAACTGGCGTTACCATATAACCAAGCCTCCAACCAGTCATTGCATAATATTTTGAAAAACCATCGAGTAGTATAGTTCTTTCCTTTGCTTCATCTCTTGCTGTTGGGGTATAATGTTTAGTTTCATATGTCATTTTTGAATAAATTTCATCTGAAACAACGAATATGTCGTTATTCTCAGCTATTTCTGCAATTTCTTCAAGCTCAGATTTAGTCATGACTGAACCGGTAGGATTTTGAGGGGAATTCACAATTATTAATTTTGTCTTTTCAGTTATTTTTTCCTTTATATCGTTTGGATTCATTCGAAACTCATTTTCTTCAAGTAAAGGGATCAATACCCCCTTTGCCCCTAAAAAGGATGTTACAGATCCATATGTTGGATAACCTGGATCCTGATAAATAACCTCATCTCCAGGATTAACTATATTGAGTATTGAGAAAAAAATCCCCGGTTTTAAACCTGGTGTTATAACTATTTGTTCCAGGTCAGGTCTATAACCTCTTGTTTTTTCTATTTCATCTTGTACAGCCTTTCTTAATTCTAAAATACCAATCGAAGGAGTATAATGTGTTTTTTTATCAAGTATTGCTTTAATTCCAGCCTGAACTATATTTTTTGGTGTTTCAATATCTGGCTCTCCGATTTCAAAATGTAAAATATTTTTACCTTGTCTTTCTAGTTCTTGAGCCTTTGCTAGAACCTCAAATGCTGCTTCGCCATAAATTCGATTTGCTCCATTGCTTAGTGAAACCATGTTAATCAGTTCCTCAATGTAATAATATATATTATATATTTCGATAAATGTTACCAGCAATCCTAGTAAAGTTAAAAAAGGTTATCGCAAATATAAATCTTTCAAGCGGTCTATATTCAAGTCTATTAAAAATCCCAGGTGACGTGTAAGGTTCATTAGAATAAATTTTCTGCATATAGAGGCGTTAAAACGTACGAAACCGATAGTTTCAAAAGTAGCATCAATCTCAGTCTGATAGACATTTTTTCTTAACTAAGCATTATCGCAGCCAAAAGTGAAAACCTATATTTTTTTGATGTGAGTTCTACTGCTTTCATGGCTTTAGAAAAACATATCTCCCATGGAAAGTCTTCCCAAACATGTTTCAGAGTCATTGCATTTTCAATAACCTCATGGACTATTTCCGGTGTGGCTTTATGAAAACTTGTTAAAATGTTTTTATGATTATGTGGCATTACAACATCGCCCAAATCACCGGTTTCTATTTTTTTTCCTCTAACAATTGGCCTAATTTCTGTTATATTTTATTTAAGTGCTTTCAATGCTTGAATAAATGAATTTCTTTCGGAACTTCTAGGGGCATATTCAAAGACTGGTTCATTGAATGGTTTTGGTATATGAATAATGGTTTCATTCATTTTTATCATCAATTCGATTAGGCGTACAAAAAAAGTAAATATAATAACTCTGGCTTATGAGAGTGAGAAACAGATAACTTTTGGTTCAGTCATTTCCATTAAAGAAAACTTAATTCCTTCTCTACCTAAACCAGAATATTTTATTCCTCCAAAAGGCATTGAATCTAATCTATAATCAGTTGAATCGTTTATCATAACTCCACCACATTCTAGTTCTTTTATTCCTTTGTATGCAATATCAATATTTTGTGTAAATATTGCAGCGTGTAGACCAAATGGTAGAGAATTTGATTTAGCGATTGCTTCATCTATAGTTGTTATAGGATAGAGATTTACTGTGGGTCCAAAAACCTCATTTTTATGTATTTTTGCTTTTTCAGGAACATTTTCAAGAACTGTTGGGTAAATAATTGCTCCTTTTCTTTTTCCTCCAGCTAGTACCTTTGCACCTAGAGATTCTGCTTCTTTTATCCAACTTTCTACACGTTTTGCTTCTCCTTCGGTTATCATTGGCCCCATGTTAGTTTTTTCATCTAGTTTATTTCCAACCTTGTATTTTAAGGTTCTTTTTACAAAGGCATCTTTAAATTTATCATAAATATCTTTGTGAATGTATATGCGTTGAACGCCTATACAATTTTGACCAGCTGCCCAAAAAGCACCTGACACACAGGATTCAACAGCGTTACTAAAATCTGCATCTTTCCAAATAATAACGGGTGAGTTAGATCCTAGTTCCATACCAATTTTTTTAATACCCATATTTTTAACAACTTGTTTTCCAGCATCAAGTCCCCCGGTAAATGAAATCATTCTGATTCTCACGTCTTTTACTAATGTATCTCCTATATCTGAGCCGTAACCTGTTATTATTTGTAGTGCTTTAGGTGGTAATCCCGCTTTTAAAAAAGCATCCCCTAGTTTTATTGCTGATAGTGGTGTTACTGAAGCTGGTTTTAAAATAACAGAGTTTCCTGCAGCAAAAGCAGGTCCCAATTTATGTGCAACTAAATTAAGTGGATCGTTAAAAGGAGTTATTGCAAGAATAACACCTATTGGAACTCTATAATAATATCCCTGTCTTTTTTCCCCACCAGGAAAAGAATCAAAAGGAATATATTCACCAAGGACACGTTTTGATTCCTCAGCTGAAATAGTTAATGTATTTACACAACGGGAGGTTTCTTTTCTTGCTTCTTTAATTGTTTTTGAACCTTCCCTAGCTATTGTTTTTGCAAAATCATCATGATTGCTTTTAATGATTTCAGCTGTTTTATAAAGAATATTTGCCCGCTCATAAACATATAAAGTTTTCATTATTTTGAAACCCTCTAAGGAAGATTTAATAGCAAGTTCTATATCTTTTAGTCCTGCCCTTGGAACAGTATCCACAAGAGTGTTGTCAAAAGGATCATAAACATTGATTCTTTCCTTTCTATCAATCCATTTACCATCGAGTAACATTTTCATTAAAAGTCACCTCTTTGTTGTCTATTAATATTTAATAAATCAATTAATAGGGCATAACCTGTCTCACGTCTACCCGCTCCAGGTCCAATAATAGTGACAGGACCAAGTTCATCAGTATAAAAGGTTAAAGCATTAGTTGCTTCGCAAACACCTGCAAGCGGATCATTTAATGGTAGTTTTTGAGGCCAAACCTTTGCTTTGACAGTTCCATCTTTTAAAATTTCAGCACTACCGATAAGCTTCCAGCGTTTACCCTCAGTCTTTGCTTTTTCTACATCTTCTTTTGAAATTTTTGTAATTCCTTTTCTTTCAACATCCTTCCAAGTTATTTTTTTTTCTAAAACAACATTTGTAAGAATTACTACTTTTCCAAGTGCATCTAAACCCTCTATATCGCCTGTTGGATCTGCTTCAGCATAACCTAGTTCCTGCGCCTTTTTTAATGCATCTTCATATGATGTTCCTTCTTCCATTCTTGTTAATATATAGTTTGTAGTACCATTTAAAATACCTTTAAAACCATTTATTTTGTTTCCAGCAAGTGTATACTTTGCTAGATTAATAACTGGAGTACCAGCGAGAACAACACCTTCAAAACTATAGAAAACACGGTTTTTTTCTGCTAATTTTAAAAGATTTAATGCGTCCTTGACAACAGGTCCTTTATTTGTTGATACAACATTTTTTTTGGCATTCAATGCTGTTTTGATATGAGTTAAGGCAGGTTCACCTGTTTTAACATCTGTAAAAGTTACCTCAATAATTGTATTGGTATTTGTTTTTTTTATGGTTTCAATGCTATCCATTCCCTTTATACCTGATGAGTAATTATCAAGTTTTTTTCCAGATTTAACAAGAGCTAGTATTTTTTTTGCATCAAGACCTCTTTCGTCATAGACTGATCCTTTCATTGTATCAGAAATTGCAACAATGATCCAATGAAAATCAAATTTTTCTGCAAGCATCTCTTTTTTTTCTAAAAGGATCTCTGTAAGCCCTTGCCCAACAGTTCCAAATCCTATAAAAGCAAGTTTAAAGTGCATAAATTATCGCTCCCTATAATGGAGATTTGGTGCTGCAATAAAGGATAAACCTTTCTCAGTTAATGCACGGGCTGTATTGTTAATAGCTTGATGTTTGTCTAAATAATTTTGAATAATAAATTGCATCTCTCCTTTTTCTTCAATTTCTTTTCTAGGTCTGAAATAATCAAGAATATCAGTTGGATGTTCTCTTTTGGAATCTACTTCAATTTCTGCCCCTTCATGTTTAGCACCTATGTTTTTAACTTTTGAAGCAATTTCAAGAAGCTCATTCCTACGGTCATATGGTTGAATAACAATGCTTTTCCATGTTTCAAGTATATGATGCTCAAATCTGACAAAATCTTCAAGACCTAATGATTTTCTAATTTTACTACTTAATTCAATAGTCCAATTGTTTGCTGAGTTTGAAAAATTAAAACCAATCAAAGAGGTCGAGCCATCCTCTCTAGAAAAAAGCCTTGCTGTCATAAGAGTCCAGAAAACAGAATAGGGGTTATCATTACCCATATAAACCGATATTTTGAACTCCATGTCTATTCCAAGCTTATGCATTAAATAACCTAAAAGTATAGTGCCAGGATTAATATTAAGCACTTGTTTTACTCCATAATTAGTATAATAGTAGAGAAACTCATCAATCCATTTAATAGGGTAGTCATTTGGTTGACCTACACCACCAAAATAACCAGTTATTGTTTCAGGTCCACCAAGATGAATATTTGACCCATCTGTTCCTTTTGTATCAAGTGTTTCACACCAACTAGTCCCAAGTATCTGCATTGCTACTGTCATTGCTAAAAGATCATCATCTTCCTCCTGTTCTTTCATACATCTAACTCTGATAAAACGTCCAGGCATTAATTCCTGATTTTTAACCGCTTGACGTACTTCAGCCATAAATGCATCAAAATATTGACATGCACTTATCTCAAGTGTAACAGCATAATTCTCCTTAAAATCCATTTCTTTGGCTTTATTACCTAGTATCTTTTTACGATATTGATCAATTGTAATAAATGCACCTGAATCTCTTTGATTAATTAACCATTCTAAATCATTAACATATGATGATTTCTTTTTCCTTAATCTCAACATTAAATTTTCTAATTTACTAGCCTCTCTTGCTTTTCTATTAATTTCTTCAGGAGTCCCATATTTTTTAATTACAAATAAAAGATCGTTTACAAGTTTATTATTCGAATCCATTAAAAAATTGTTAATTTCATCTAGTCTTTTATTTTCTATAACTAATTTTTTTCTAATATCTATTGACATTGTTAATTCCTTCCCCAAATTACTAACCAATAAATCTAGTCAAAGGCAATAAAACAATGTTTTAATAATGTTTGGTTAAAACTTACAAAAAATTGTTAATAAAATCAGTAATTGATAATTGCAGAAATTAATAATTATGCACTTGATATCAATCTCAATGTTAAAAAAAATATTAGCACCTAATCCCGAAGAGAATCTTTGAGATCGAAAAAACTCTTTAACGGATACGATGTTAGCGAATTTGTTAACAAATACGAGTAGAAATCTCCCTCCACGAGCAAATATTTATCACGATAATAATTAGCACGAATATTAAAACTAAAATAATGATAAATTTAATATCCACGAGTTCAAAACCCGTCCCCTGCACAAGTAAATTTTTATTGGAGGGAACTGTAACTCCTAGACTCGTCTTCGGCCCCAAACATGGTATTTATTAGCACGATTATGAAATAAGCTTCTGCACCATGTCACTAACACAATGAACATCATCCTTTTTTTTCCTCATAAAATTGACAGTCAATTATTAGGGGAAAAATGATGGTCATTTTTTATCGTATCATAACTATTGTAGAACAACCTAAGACAATAACAATTCCAACATTTAGATTCATTTTTCTTTTTTT
>LSSI01000057.1 GCA_001595945.1 Thermoplasmatales archaeon SM1-50 | reverse complement strand
ATTTAAAGGATCCGAGTTCATAACCCATTACCTTCACTGTTACATCAAAGGGACCAATTCCAATGATACGGGGTGTTTTAAGGGTTATAGCTTCTCCTGGCTTAAGATTCTCTATTGTCCCTTCGTCTGATGAATTACCAGTTGGAATTAAACCATCAGTTCCTACTGCAATGATTTCATATGGGAAATGAGGGATAGTATCATTACCTTCATTTATGAGATCAAAGTCAACTAATAGTATATCAAACGGACCAGGGGGATCCCATACCAAAGCATTAGGGTTAAATACTTTTAGTAATATTGTCAACGCAAAATCAATTGATTCAAATTGATGTGGGTGTCCTGCTGGATAATATAATTCAGTCCAATTATATGGGTTTTCATAATCCCGCATTACCGAGTCGTCAAGTAAATGTGGATATGAGGAAGTTAAACCGAAACGATAACCTTCAGAATCAACTTTAGCGTGGACGGCAAGCCAATAGATAATCGGGTTTTCTTCAGTGCCCTGCTGCAAGAATGCTTCATCCTCAGGGATTGTAATGATATATTCCAAAATCTCTTTATCCTCGCCATGCGTCCCAGTATACGGATCCCACCACATTTCTTCGTCAGTGTAAGTATGGAAGGGTTTATCATAAAAACCAGACGAAGCCACATAATTCCATAGATTATCACTCATATTTGGCATACTATACCCAGTAGGGCTTTCTGATGCAGGGATGTCTGAGTAAATCGTTAAGTTGAATTCATCAATATTTGAAGAAGCATCGTCTAACCAGGAGCCATATAAATGAATCTCAACAATCCACCCCGTTTGTGTGCATTCAAAATCATTGGCTAACACTCGTATGATATCCTCCTCCGCACCAAACTGATCACAGCAAATATTAACCTCAGGTCCTTGTTCATCAGGTTCTTGAGTCCACATCTCTATAAGATCATCACTATTTTGTTCATTTCGCTGGAATTCATTCTTTTTTTCCACGGTTCCAATAACTGTGATACCAGTAGTGGTAATCACCAGCATACAGACAAAAATACCTACTATTTTTCTTTTCATACGTTTTTCCTCCATTTCAATAAATTTGTTCCTCCCTGTTAAAAACAGGTTACCATTTGTTATCCTGTCTTTTCATTTAAATGTTTGGAACCAATAAAAATCCACAAGAGATTAGTGGGTGGGGATGCAGGGACACGGATTAAAAAAGAAAGAGAGGGGAATTTCTTAGTATCCCATCATGTGTCGCAGTATTGGGAAGGCATTCGGGAACCGCTCAAACACTCGTTCCCAGAACCACTGTAGTGGTATATTGTATGAGCAGGGCATTGTTACTTCAAGATATCCCCAAGTACTTTCAACCCAAAGTGTATCTTTTGCTTTCGCTTGAATTGTATAGGTTCCTTTTGCTGCGAATGTATGTTTCACGGTGACAATCATACCGGATGCATACGGTCCACTCCATTCGACTGCAGAGGAGTTGTCTCCCCATTCAATCCAATAGTAGACATCATCGCCATCAAAGTCATCTGTTGAAAAATTATAGGCATATTCAACACCAACTTTTCCATCTGTTTTCCCTGTTATTAATGGTCTATCTGGTGGATTGTTCCATCGTCCATAGGTCTTAAAGGTCATGTCACAGGGGTATTCAACCCAATTTGCACCACCATTAGGGCTAAAATGGGCGTTCCCATATGGATATACGTCCTCTGAAGAAAAACACCAGGCATAAAAATTATCTGTTGCGTTTGCCGTAGAAGATACGATATAATACGTGTTCCCTGGTGTTAGCATGATATCTGGAAAATCAAACTCTTCCCAACTATAGTTGTCTGTGGGAATCTCAGAAGCAGGAACATTGATTGATGTGAGATCTGTTCCATTAAGGTCATCCCGGATCGCGACAGTGTAGTCATACGTTGCGTGTAAGTTTCTAAAAATCAACAATTCAACCCTAGTAAGAACCGGAAATGTTGGCGTGAATGTTTGAGCGATTATGTAATAGTTTTCATCATAGTTATAATACCCCACGGGCATGAGCATATCCCATGCAAGTTGATATTGATCAAGAACATCTGCGCCACTCAGAGACGAGGGTTGTATTTGTTCCCAGGATTTAGTATCAATTTTTTTTAGATCAAATTGCTCTGCAACTGCCCCAAGTCCACAAAGGACTAAACTTACAACTACAACAAGTGAAATAATTTTTTTCATATGTTTTTCCTCCATTCTTTTAATTATTTTCCCCTCTGTTCTAAAACAGGTAAAAATCCATAAGATATTATTTTATTTAAATGTTTGGAATCAATAAAAATAAGGGTGGGGAAGCAGGGACACGGATTACAGACAAAGATTTAATGATTTTTTTGAAAAATAAATAAAAAAACGAGGAATAAATGAATTTTCAAGGGTTTTTCTTCTAATACAAATTTTTTATATATAAAAAGAGGCGATAAAAAATGAAAATAATACCAAAAAAAGTGTTAGCAATCGCAACGATTTTTCTCTTTTTATGGTTAGCAGGTGGGTTTTGCAAATTGTGACATTTTTAAATTCCTCTATGTAATAACTATTAATCACCAATATACTTTTATTTTTTTAAAACCCATTAGATATCAAAAGAATTTTGCTGATGCACCTATGATTGTTCTTTATGTTAATTGATTAAGTTTTATTCTACCTGCATGAAGATATTTATGTGATTTATTGGTCGTGAAAAAGTTAATTCTATTGTAATTGTTTTATCATAATATCCATCTTTGCTCGCCGTTATTTCATATGTTTTACCAATTTCTAGAAAACCAATTATATAAAATCCGAAATAGCCGCTTATTCTTGTTCTGCCGTCAACTTCTAATTTTGTAAAGCCTACCGGCCAATTTGCGTGTTCAAAAACACCACCTGTAATTCCAAAAATAAAACCATAAAATTTTATCTCTTTTTCTTCTTCATTTTTTAAACTGTTTTTAGCCTGCATACTTGGTGAAATTAATAGCAGAATTATTATTAGAAGAGTTAAAACAAGCTTGAATTTTTTACCCATACAATTACCCTAATTATGTTACTGTGTGTCATGTATACATGTAACATATAAATACTTTTTGGATAAATATTCTTAACTTTATCAAGATTGAAAATTATGCTCTTTTGCTGGATGCCAATCCACATAAATCCAGCTTATTCTAAATCCTCCACCCCAGGGGATATCCTCATCATAAACATAGTCGTATACACCTAAGATAAATTTTGGTAAAATCCTTGCTTTATCCCAATAATTTCCAGATATCTTTACCATTTGAAACAATCTTATTTTATGAAGCTGAAGTACTTCGATTCTTATATTCTCATTATTTTCATAAAAATCATTATTGAGTATATAATTAAACCCTATATCATCTAAAACCATTCCCACAGAAATTCCTTTGATTCTATTTGTTTTTATGCTGTTTCTTTCGCATTGTCCCTCAAGTATGATTCCAATATAGATATTGTCAGAAATTGAATTTTCAGAAATAATATTATCATCAGATACACTGCAGCCTATACCCACATTATTATCCATAAAAATATTGTTTTTAATAGTGTTATTGTCAGCACCTTCCAAATAGAGTCCATGATATCTGTACTTACCAAGCAAATGCTCTGAGCAGATGTTGTGCTCAAGTGTGTTATAGTCACTTCCAGATAGTGTTATTCCAGTATTTTTGTTCTGATATAAATCATTATATGAAAGATTATTGTAGTTACTATTGACCAGTTTAATTCCACTTTTACAATTTAAAATATCATTTGCAACAATGTGGCAATTTTCACAATTAGATAGAATTATCCCTGTATCAGTTTTTGTGATCCTTAGATTTTGGATAGTAATACAACTACAGTCAACAAGTATTATCTGTCCGCATTCGTAATCAATTAGATTATTGTTTTCCCCTTCTAGGTAAATAATTGGTTTATAATTTGCAGTGTTATCTTCAATTATGTTCCCTGATGTGCTTACATAAATTCCATCATTAAAAAATTGGTTTTCCTTTATTGTATTTCCTTGGGATCTAATGTAAAGCCCACAATTGTTGTTTAAAAATCTATTTCCAATTACTGTGCAATACACTGTGTAATAAATAGAAATCCCCCAGTCGTTGTTTAAAATAATATTGTCTGTAATTATGCTGTGATTATTGCGGACAGAAATTCCTGCATTTCCTTCTGAAATTCCTGTCATTTGTATGGAAAAACCTGTTATAAGAACATATTCAGCTAATATAACAATAACAGACCCTGCAGAATCCCCATTGATTACTGTTGTCTCCTTATTTTCACCAATTAATTCAACAGTCTTCTCTATCAAAATATTTTCATTATACGGTGATGAGTCATCATAGACAAAGACTGTATCACCTTCACTTGCGGCATCAAGGGCATCTTGGATATTTGTATAATTTCCCGGTCCTCCGCCACCTACATATAAAATGTTTTCATAAAATGCATTAGAGATATTCTGCTTTTCTAACGGTATTGCATATGAGGATGCTGCTCCAAATATTATTAAAATAATCAGTAAACAAAATATTTTTTTCATATATTTGCCATCTCTGTTATTGAAACATCATAAGGTGTCCTTGCTGGACGAAAATCAAACCAAAATACTGGAATAATATATGGCGGACCCCATATCGATGGATAATAGTATTTCAAGCCAAATATTATCTTTGGACCTACAAGCTTCTTCCAATAATTCCTTCTCCATAAATTATTCAGTGAATCTTTAAAAAAAGCATCCTTTGAACTGCTTTCATATATGTTATTTTTAGAAATAATATTGTTCTTAGAGTCATCCAGGTAGATTCCATCAAGATTATCATGGATATCATTTCCTGTAATATAACTACCTTGCAGTTTGTATGCATTAATTCCTAACTTGTTTTTCTCAATGATGTTCTCTGAGATTGTGTGTTTCGAGCCTCTAATATATATCCCATCTGAATTTTGCTTGATCTTATTTTTGGAAATCTTATAGTTTTCACCTGACACGTTTATTGCTGAATTAATATTATTTAGAATTATATTTTCAGATATCTCTGTATTTTTACAATAGTCAACCATTATTCCTTGAACGTTTTCAATGACTTCATTATTTATTATTTTCAAATTTTCTTGAGCATCAGGATAGTCATAACCGATGTCTATTGCACAAAAGTTATTAGTGAAAATACTACCCATTATTGTACAATCACTACAGGTATATGTCTGTATTCCATAAAAAACGTTTGAGATCCACAGGTCTTTTATGGTTATTCTATCACATCTTTTTAAGATTACTTGACCGGCATTATTAATAATCTTGTCAGATTCATCTGTTAGATAAACAAGTGGCTTTCCATCAATATAATTATTCTCAATTGTATTTTCGACCAAATGCACCTGTGTGATTCTTATGCCATTTTTAGTAAAATCATTATTTTTTACAATATTTTCATAAGAGGATCTCATCATAATTGCATTATAGCCATTTTCAACAATTTCATTATTTGTAACTGTTGTATAAGCAGAATCAATAAGCCTGATTCCATCCCAGGGATTATATCTTATAGTATTTTCGTTGACTATACTGTAATGTGTCCCTTCAATTTCAATTCCTGCAACATCATTGTTTTCAATTATGTTGTCAGTAATTTCTGAATTATGGCAATGGTCATGAAAATATATTCCTGCTATCTTATTTGAGCTGATTGTATTACTTGTTATTGTACAGTTTGGAGCGCCATACAATCTAATTCCATAATTATTTTCCATTAAATTATTATCATAAATATTGCAATAATCACAGATGTAAAGTTGTATACCTGCAATCCACCAAGACCCTCCAGGTATATATCCATTTTTTATTGTAAATCCGTGTATCACAACGTTATCTGCCTCACAATATATTGTGTCTCCATCTCCCTGTCCATCTATTATTGTTGTTTCTCTGTTTTCGCCTTCAAGAGTAAGCGCTTTTTCTATGCGAATGTTTTCATTATAAATTCCTGAATAGACATGTATTGCATCCCCATCACTCGCATTATCAATTGCTTCCTGAATTGTCGTATAATTCCCAGGTCCACTTCCACCTACATATAACCAATTCCTTCTTGAAGATTGTTGAGATATTTTTTCTATGTCCTGTGCAATCAATGGATTATTACATATTACAACAAACAACAGAAGGATTATAACAACCAAATATTTACCTTTCATTGATTTTCCTTCTTATGCTATGCTAATACATAGCATTTAATACTTTTTGTATATTTAAATCTTTGTTAGAGTGAAAAAAAGTGCAGGCGAAGGGATTTGACCTCGTATTTTTTTAATAAATTAAAATGGGAGTAGGATCTAGGACTTTAAGTCCAAAGCCCTTTTTCGATTTTGTAATTTTAAGGTCATTTAACAGGAGAAAAAATGGTTAGACAAGCCGCTGGAGGGAATTGAACCCTCGACCTATTCCTTACCAAGGAATCGCTATACCTCTAAGCCACAGCGGCAAGAAGTTCACGGTCCTGAATACCAAGGGGGGTTATTTTACTTTTTTCCTTACTTCTCTTTAAAAACAAGGAAAAAAGAGGTATATAAAATAATATAAGAAATTACCCAAAGTGCCCCTTTTTTAGTAAGGCTAGTAAGGTATATAATAAGATAATAAGAAATAAAATTTAAATAGGACATTCAAAACCAAATCTCATTTCATAGATCTATTCTGGAAAAAATATTTCTTCAATAAAAAAATGAATCATATCTTTTGTACAAATATGAGTATAAAGCGAATGTTTTTGAGATAAGAGCTTATTTTACTTTCGGTGACACCGATAAAATCAATAGATTTACCTGATGTACAATCAAGACTTTCACCATCCCATTTCAAACTTACAAGAGTGGGGGTAACAGGTGTAAAAAAACTAGTTCATATTAAACGCCCAAATAAAAAATCCATGCTCCCACTTATTGTAACAATGGATTTATTCGTAGATTTACCTGCTTCTCAGAAAGGCAGTCATATGTCTCGAAATCTTGAATTGATATCAGAAATCATCGATCAAACCTTACAGACACCCGTGGAAGATTTAGAATCATTCTGTGCTGAAACTGCTGAACTGCTTCTGAAGAAACATGATTACGCTACATGTTCCGAAGTCAAGGCGGAGGCAGAGTATTTTTTAGACATCACTTATCCCTCAGGTCAAAAAGGATCAGAACCATATAAACTGGTGGCAGAGGCACGAGCAAAACGAGACGGAGAATTAAAAAAACTCATCGGAGTCAAGGTCATTGGAATGACCGCTTGTCCCTGCGCCATGGAAATTGTTCGAAAGCTTGAAACACGTGATGAAAATAGTTTTGTTCCAACCCATAACCAACGAAATATTGGGACATTGATGATTGAAGTACCACGAGGCACTCGGGTAGTTGATGCCGATGACCTCATCGATATTGTAGAGAAATCGTTCAGTAGCCCAACATACAGTATTTTAAAAAGAAAAGAAGAAGCTGAACTTGTCCTGCGAGCACATTCTAAACCAAAATTTGTCGAAGATGTGGTTCGAGATATACTAAGCGCTGTATTGAAAAAATACCACGACTTACCTGATGAGGTTCTAGTGATTGCACGTAGTGAAAGTGAAGAATCTATCCATAAGCATAATGCGTTTGCTGAACGAGTTACAAGTCTTGGTGAATTACGGGGTTAGTAAGTATTTCGCACAGGAAAGAAGGTTTTTATAAAAAAGTTTTTAAAAAAGGGGAGATTTACAGCTTGCTATGTCAAAATATCATATTGCACTCCTCCCAGGAGACGGTGTTGGAAAAGACGTCATGGATGCAGCACAAATTGTCCTTAACGCAATTAGTCTAGATGCTGAGTATACTAAAGGGGACATCGGATGGGAGTTTTGGAAAAAAGAAGGGAACGCATTGCCTGACCGGACCTTGTCGTTGTTACGAGATACCGATTGTTGTCTTTTTGGAGCCATTACTTCCAAACCTAATGAAGATGCTCAAAAAGAACTCCTCCCTCAGTTGCGCAATAAAGGTTTCGTATATACTAGTGCAATCGTTCGACTTCGACAAGAGTTCAACCTTCATACGAACATCAGACCTTGTAAGGCATATGCCGGAAATCCATTGAACTACCGAGATGATATCGATCTTGTGGTATTTAGGGAAAATACGGAGGGGTTATACACCGGTGTAGAATTTCGACCATTGCCAAAACAAGTCTTTGAAGCACTTATGACCCATAAAAAAATGAGACGGTTTGCCCAAATTCCGTTGGATGAGATTGCTGTCTCATGTAGAATTTTCACAAAGAAAGCATGTCAAAGCATTGTACGTCTGGCATTTCAATATGCAAAGGACCATAAACGTAAATCAGTCACCCTGATTGAAAAACCAAACGTTATCCGAGAAACCAGTGGTATGATGCTTGAACAAGCACGAAAAATCGCACAGGAATATCCAGAAATAACATATCAGGAGACCAACGTTGACGCGATGTGCATGTGGCTTGTCAAAAACCCACAGGATTACGATGTGTTGGTCTCATCAAATATGTTTGGGGATATTATATCTGATCTCGCGGCACAGCTAGTCGGTGGATTAGGATTTGCCTCAAGTGGTAATATCGGAGATAAATATGCGGTCTTTGAGCCAACCCATGGATCCGCCCCTAAATATGCGGGAACGTATAAGGTAAATCCGATGGCAATACTCCTTACCGTCACCTTTATGTTGGATTGGCTTGGAGAGAAGATGTCTGCAAAAAAGCTAGAAAACGCTATTGCCCATGTGATTAAAGAAAATACTATCAGAACCTATGATGTTGGGGGTTCAAACACAAGTCTTGAGGTAGCAAGAGAAGTAGTTAAAAAATTAGATGAATTTTAAATGATTTTATTTTCCATTTTCTTTAATAAATAAAACAAACACCGATTGCTAATAACTCGTTAAAAAAACAATTTTTAATCGAAATTATCTAAAGAAATTAGAAGATAAAAGAAAAAAAGAGAAGGTAAGTAAGTAGTTCTCTTTAGATTTCCAATTGCCCGATGCAGTATCCCAAAACCATATGGGGCATCAGGACGCCTCGGAATGTATTTGGTATAACCATTAGTTGGCCGCCATACCGGAAACCGGTTGTGCGCTGGCCAAGACCTTGTGCAATATAGTGGACAAAGAGACATCTGAATTCTAATAATGCTCCGCCGTTAATTGGTCTTGCTGCGGTAAGCAGAAATCCCTGGATTGTCGTCCAGCCGATATCGCTTGATTCTGGCTCTGGTTGTGTGGTTGCTCCTGCTGTCACAGGTATCATGGTCAATACCAGCATGCATATAAAGATGCCTAAGATTTTTTTTGTGTTCATACTTTATTCCCCAACAACTAATATAACAACATAATATATAAATCTTTTGTTAGTTTTCATGGAAAATCGCTAAAATTTATCAATTTTTTGGCTAATCGACCTAACTTTTTCTGCGATCGCTCTATCACCTCATTTGAAAGTTCAACTAACAAAGATAAGTATTGCTCATCACAGAAAAAACTACCGTCTCTCCCTATAGGCGCATCAATACGTTCTGTACTAGCGATTTCTACTACGATTTTTTTTCCTGTTGATTTTACTGCTGAGTTTTTAAATCCACAGGAGACTGCAGTTTTTACTAGTCTATCGGCAAGTACTAATGTTTCTGAACCTATATGAAAAATAGGTGATTGGGCAAGCAACCAGAGAAGACCAGAAGTTGCTTGTGTTGTGGCAGCTATAAATTCACTGGATGTTACGGTCCGATGCCAAATTGCTAGGAACGCAGCCTTACGTTTATCTCCAATCCTAGGTATCTCTAACAAGACAATCCGTCCTGCACAACTGCTTGATGTATAAAACCCATCTAATCCATTGATCAACGCAAGAATAGGTAAAATACCTTCGTCCACTTTATCATGGATGCAAGCCTCCTGAAGTGATTTTAATGCATTTTCTTTTGCATCTAAAAATTCTTTTTTTATCATGGCAAAACGTTTTTCTCCCGAATGGACAGAATGATATCTCGTTTCTTGAGCCATTCAAAAAAAGGTTTGGGTGGTATGATTTCTTCTGGACAAAACACACCATGTTCCTTAATAGTTCCATTCTCAATCATCTGCACTGTTATAGAAGCAGGATATCCTGTAGTTCGCATCATTGCTGTCATATTGTTTTTTTTATCATAATGATCTATTAATATATATTCACGGGATCGTCTCTTCCCTTTTTTCATTCCTTGACTACTCACCTTTAGTAGCACAACGTCCTCCCCACTGGTTGGGACATGTGTTACCAACAATGATGCAAAAACATCCCGGGGTACGATCATCTTACCGCCACAATCAATCTTTTTCTCATCAGCAAATCCTATCTCCAGGATCGCTTTAATTTTATCACAATGACCTGGATATCGTATCGTCTTATAATCAAGATATTTAATCGTCTTTTGATAAGTTATTGGAAGTGTTGAACATCCTCCTGAAGTGAGAAACGCCTCCAAAATTCCAAATGGTTCTGGAAATTTCAACGTTTCAAGCTCTGACATTGATTTTTTAAAAACGATTTTTCCGTGGTCAAGGACCATCGCATCATCAACATATTCATTAATAAGTCCATAAGGTGAAAATACGATTTGATAGTTTAACGGGGGTTGCGGATAACGAGGTAGCCCCCCAACACGTATTTTGACAAAATCAATTGTATCGAAATGATTAACGATATCATGGGTGATAATTGATGTAAGTCCAGGACCTAACCCAGAATCAGGGATTATCGTTACCTTATTCATTTTTGCTTTTGAAAATAACCGTCGTTCGTTTTTGACAATTATATAGTTCCCACCAAGATCTACCAGATGTGTATGAGACACTATCGATAGTTTCGCAATTCTATAGTTATATTGATAAGGAAGCGCTGAAACCGCTATATCAACCTTCTGAAGATGTTTTTTGACTTCATGAGTTCTTTCTGCATCTAACGGTATCACTTTAATTTTAGTACCCTTAAAGAAACGTGTGACTAAACGACGTATTTGGCTATTTTTGTCACCTATAAGGATTTGATCAAAATGTGAGGAACGATTCAAATCGTATGCAATCGCTCGTCCCATCATCCCTCCACCAAGTACAAGCACTTTCATAGGATTCATCCACCTTTTTAAGGAAAGAGGAGTTCAACCGTTAAATATTTTCAAAACTCTTCTTCATGATAGCTTCTTCCTCTTTATCTTGTTTGGTTATGCTACTAAAAAGAATTGTTAGCAGAAATGAAAGTGGAAGGCCGATGAAGATAGGGTCAAGCATGTTGATCATGTAGTTTCCAATAAGAGGGGTTCCGATGATTTTTGGAGCGGTTTTAAAATAAATGAGTATGTACCACGCCATAGTGAAAAGGAATCCTCCAAGCATACCAATCCATACTCCTATTCTGTTTGTTCTTCTCCAGTAAAGCATTAGCGTATAAGGAGCAAGAAAGGTACATGCCATAAGACCAAAGAAAAATGCGGTCATAAACGCCACAACATCAAGGGGATTAAGGGATATGATAAGTGTTGCAATCACGATAATAAAGGTGGCGATGCGTGTAATCAAAATAGATTTTTGTGGGGAAGATCGGTTTTTTATTGATTTTTCATAGACATCTCTACCAATTGCAGCTCCAGCGGTATGAAACAATGCTGCTGCAGTTGACATTGCTGCTGCAAGAATAGCAAATAAGAAAATCAAAATAAACCATGCTGGAAAAAATTCGTTAATGATTGTCGGAATTACTGCATCAGGATTTGCGGTCATTACCCCTGCTACATCTTTAACGGGATACATGATATTATTCTGATACATCAGCACATTGCACAGGGGACCGATACTGAATGCAAAAAACGTCATGAGAAGGATGAAAATAGCACCATACGGGACAGCCAAACGTAACGCTTTCTCGTTTTTGGCAGTGAGATATCTGATAATCAATTGTGGCTGTGCAAGTACTCCGATACCTACTCCAAATATAAGGGTTAGGAGCATCATAAATGGTTGGGATAAAAGTGGAGGCATCGAAGTAAGCCCATTGGGCGCTTGGGATGCTGCAGGACTTCCAATGCTTGTGAGGTTTGCAGGGGTGAGAGCTGCAGCAGCTTCATGTGCTGGACCAATGCCTCCTAGCATCGCGTAAATCCCTATGGTTAGAATAATCATACCAATCAGCATGACGATGGCTTGTATCGCATGTGTCCACATCACTGCATACAATCCCCCGACAATGAGATAGATACCGACAATTACCGTAAAAATAACAACACACACCCAGTATGGGATTCCAAAAGTGACTTGGAAGAGCGATGCGATTGCCAAAAAGACCGCAGATGTATAAGCCACCATGAAAACACCAATAATTAAACCAGATATTTGTTGGAGTTTCACCGACTTAAATCGATTCCCTAGGAGTTCTGGGAGTGTCATTGCTTTTAATGAAAGTCCCATCTTTCGTGTTCGAAGACCATAGAATAAAAAAGCAATAAAGATTCCAACAAAAATATTGAGAAATGCAAGCCAAAGAATTGAGTGCCCATAGATTGAAGCTATCCCAGAAAATCCTATCAATGCAACTGCACTAATGAAAGTTGCACCATAGGAAAATGCGATTATTAAAGATCCCATGGTCCTGCCTGCAACAAAATAGTCCTCCGCTGTCTTTGTCCTTTTATAGCCGAGATAACCAAGAAAGATAAATACCGCGGCAAAAATCGCCATTAAAACAACAAAGAATAGCATATCCATTATCGTTCCTCCTCTTGCTTTTTCTCCTGTTTTTTTGGTAATACTGGTTGTTCCTCTGTTTTTTTAATTAGTGAATAGTACAATCCATAGACTACACAGAGCGCTGCAGCTAACAATGTTCCAATCCATGCGATAAATACACCTAGGTCCATTCCAAGTATTAGAATCAAGGATACCTCCTCAATTTTTTTACTGTTTTTTTCAGTATGTGGTAAAACATGTATCTTGATTTATACCTTTCTTTATTTTTCATTTAGAAACTCTTATAGATATCCTTTGCATTCAAGCACACAAATTTGGAGTGTTTTTTTATGACACAGGAATTTTGGGATCATAAATACGAAACCTTGCCATTACGTGAAATGAAAGACTTACAATCCAAACGTTTAAAGAAATTAATTAAATATGTTTATACAACCAATAAATACTATCATAAGAAATTAACAGATGTAAATATAACACCAGATTCTATTAAAATTGCTAATGATATTGAAAAACTTCCCTTTTTAACAAAACAAGATTTACGTGCGTATTACCCTTTTGGACTGTTATGTACTCCTTTGGATGATATTGTTGAGGTTCATGCTTCTTCTGGGACAACAGGAAAACCAGTTGTCGGACCTTATACAAAAAATGATATAGAACTCTGGAGTGAGATGATGGCACGTTCCTTATTTGCAAATGGTGTTCGGAAAAAAGACATATTGCAGAATGCCTATGGATATGGTCTGTTCACAGGAGCTCATGGATTTGAAAAAGGTGCGCAGAAGATTGGTGCTATGGTCATAACAATTGGAGCTGGGAACACCGAACGACAGATCGATATTATGCGTGATTTTGGTAGTACAGTAGTTGCCTGTACACCATCTTACTGTTTGCATATTGCAGAAGTTGCGAAGCAGAAAGGACTTATCCCAGCGAAAGATTTCAAACTACGTCTAGGAGTATTTGGTGCAGAATCATGGAGTGAAGAAATAAGAAGAACAATTGAGAAACGTTGGGACATCGTCGCTCACGAGCATTACGGACTTACAGAACTGATTGGCCCTGGTGTCGTCTCCGAATGCGAATATAAGAAATTACATATCAACGCGGATCATTTCTATCCAGAGGTAATTGATCCTAGTACAGGAGAATCCCTTGAATCTGGTCAAGAGGGAGAGCTAGTATTTACGACCTTAACAAAAGAGGCATTTCCCGCAATACGATTCAGGACAAAAGATCTCGCATCAATAACAGAGGATATGTGTGAATGCGGACGAACGCTACCTATTCAATCCAGGATCAAAGGAAGAAGCGATGACATGATGAAGATCAAAGGAGTGATTGTCTTCCCGTCTCAAATCGAAGCTGCTTTGATGCAAGTCGCAGGGGTCAGTGATAACTATCAAATCGTTAAAACAAAGCATGGAGATATCTATTCTTTATCTGTTGAAGTAGAACCATTAGAGGAACGACATAAAGAAGGGCATCTCGATGACTTTGAGAAAAAAGCTGAGAACGAAATCTATCGGATTTTAAATTTGCATATACCAGTTCACGCGATACCGCCAAGGACAATCCCACGAAGTACAGGAAAGGCTAAACGTGTCGTTGAGCGGAAATAAACCCTAGGGGTGAGACTTATTATTATTGATATATTGAGACAAATTTTACCATATATCAGTGGATTATACACTCTAATATGGATTTTCATTGGTTTTTTTGTCACACTTTTATTTTCATTTGTAATTCCTAGGAAGCGAATCGATACTGTCATGAAAAAAATCGGATTGATACTTTTATTTTTCTTTGTACCTCTGTTATTCTTTCGTATTTTTTTAAATACTGAATTTGGCTTAGAACAACTTGGTTTTTCTTTAGTAATCTGTATCATAATCTTTTTAATGTATTTGATTGCAGTAATGTATGCTCGTTATAAAACTCGCAATTTAAATCGTTCTGATATGTTACGAACAAATGCAATTAAGACTATATTAACGAACCAGGGTCGAAGCTCTGCCTTTATCGGAGGAGCAATGCTGGCAATTCCTGAATGGAGTGTAGAAGCCGGATTGTATATGGCCTTATTAGGCATTGTCCTTTTTGCAATTATCCCTTATATACTTGCTCGCTTTAACAAAAAAGAAATAAGACAAAAAGAATCAAATCCTCGATTCCAAACTCTCCCTTGGTATTTTAGACTATATCCATGGTATCTCATCGGCTTTTTAGTTGCAGCAATTGCTTTACATTCTTTTTTTGGACTTACTACTGCAGATTTTGGTGATGCTGGTGTAGTGCTTCAGTTTTATTCTGCTTTAACTGTTCCTGCAGCCCTTTACTATGTTGGAGCAGGTATACATCCAACGGATCTCAAACGATCAGAATTAAAAAAACTTATAACTACATCAAAAAATACATCACAAGACTGGCATTGGAGGCTTGTTCGTTCAATCATAGCCCTTACTGTCGTAATAACACCATTGATTACTCTTGGTGTATTCATACCGCTTCTTCTGTTTAATCTACTTCCAAAAGATTGGTTCTCTGTAATTATTATAAATGCATTTTTGCCGATAACAAGTACGAATATGTTTCTTGTTCCTTATGGGATTGATAAAAGAGTGACGGCACATGTCGTCACCTGGACGACGCTTATTTGTGTTCCGATTGTCGTTTTATTGATTTATCTTTTTTCAGTTTATCTTTAAAAAAGATTCGGTTTCTCAAAGCTACTCAAAGAATAATATAGATAAAGAAAAGATACCCATTAGCTGTTTTTGTTATTTCAGGAATACCATCTGCACTTACTGTTATCGTGATGATGATTTTTCCAAAACCAAGGATTGGAGCGTTTTCAATACTTGCCTTGTTGCCTATTCCAAGTGATGGTATATTTGCTGACAGTGTTTGTCCAGATATGATGAATGTACCATCGATAGTTATCCTCCAATTGATATTAGTAACAGGAATCTCTCCAATGTTTTGTATTTCAGATGAGACCGCAAATAATCCCCCATTGATTTCTCCGATAGAAAGAAGTGGTTTGATACTTGTGATAGTTACAATAAGTGGGATAGACCAACCGCTCTCAAGATTATTATTGTCTTTTGCTTTGACTTTTACTTCATATGTCCCCGTTGTTTCCCATGTATATTTCATTTGTATTTCAGCCGCAGAGTCATATGGACCAATCCAACTAGTTGTATATATTCCAAAACTCCATTGATACCAAACCTGGTCTTGTTCTGGATCTATCGTGCTCGTGGTGTATGTATATTCGATATTGATTCCCCCATTTTCTGGACCAGATGGTTTCATTGGTGTGTGTGGTGGGTTATTAGTTCCGTCTGATATTATGACCTGGCTCTCATAGGGAAGATGGTCCTGTTTTGTCACTGTAACATACATGGTCCCAGTAGTTGATGGTGAAATATTAAACGTTACTTCCCCTCCACTATTTGTTGTGCCTATTTCGTAGATATCAGAACCTTTCCATAAGCATACAGACGCTTGATTGACCGGACTGCCTCCTATGTTTACCGAAACTGTGAACGAGGAAGAACCTACAGGTAGTTGATCTTGATGTGTTACCGTTATTTGAATTGGATTGTCCTTCCAGATAGGAAGTTCAGGGTCACCAAGTAACGTAAGTTCAGTGAAACAATATTTGTAATACCCATAAAAGTCGTATTGATAGGCATCATTCTTATGATCGGAAAAACATGCTCCCAGCTTATAGTTATTTTCTGGGAAAAGTGATTTGAAGAAGTAGGCGTCGTATTTCATTGAAAGCGTGTTATACGTACCTTGGTTATACCATCCATAGCGTGAGTTTCCGATAAACGCGATTCCGCCGCCATTACTATTTCTGACGAAATGCTCCGCAATGGAATTTGATTCATCATATGCGGCTGGCAAACATCCCATAGAGTAGAGGATCCCCTGTTTATTCCCATTGATTAACGCATCCATGTCTGAATTTCCTAGACCAAGCCCATGATTTATGTATCCGGTTCCCATGAAGTTGACATTGGAATGATCAGCATGGTTCATGAGGTTCTGGCCTCCGTTTATTGCGGCTATGACATTGGTCTTATGGTTGCCACCTTGGCTATCATAAACGGTGGTCATCGTCCAACTTGTAGGAATATAGGAATTTCTAATGGAAATCTTGCATTGTTCGGTATGCGTCGTGCTATCAAGGTCAAAACCAAAGAACCCTGCATGTTTTGCATAGTTGGTTAACGGCGGATTTTTTTCATAGGTTAAAACCTTGTTTATGAAATTCCTGATGCCGCCGGTACCAGTTCCTGTTCCAGTAACTGATGCACGCCCAACATGAACTTCACAGACCCAATCATTGTCATAATCGGCGTAGTAAGTGTCATTTGGTACTGGGTCCGGATCAACCAAAGAAAACGTTCGATATTGACAGGGTATCTTATCTGTATCTCCACCCAATAAGAAATATATGGTGCCCCAGTTTGCATGTGCATCTTGGACAAAAGCTTTTATTTTTTCTATGTTTGTACCGCTGTAGCCTCCATTGTTATAGATCCAAGAGGTAGTTACAATCGTTGCCGGGATGCCTTTCTTGGTTTTCCAGTCTGCTAACGGTTGGAAGGCATCCGCCCAAGTTTCCTGCGTGATAATGACATAATCATAATCACCTGGATCAACACCAGTAGGTTGAGGAGTTGGAGAATATCGAAGTAGCACCTCGTCTGGGTTATATACCATGGTTTGTATCATTTGCTGATACATCTCTTTTCCTTCTTCTGATATAGTAAGTGGGAGGTAATCACCGCATTGATATCCACTGGTTCCTTCAATTGTAAAAGTGATTGAAGAAGCAAAGCTTACCTTACGTTGAGAGGGTATATAGCGAACTGGATATACGGTAAAAGTAGCAATGCTTTGACCAGCAAGATCGGTTTGACCATTGAATTCTACGTATTTGGATGGATAGGGGCAACCGGATCGATAGGTCTGGGCATCAGGTTGAATAAATCTGTTTTGAGTTTCAATTGTATTGATTTGGTACGCTGGTTGTGCTGGATATAGTAAATAGGAGCCTTCGATTGTTTCCTGTTTTATAGCTTTAATACATACCTGTGTTACTTTCATATCTTCTGGGAGTGCTATTCGAAGATGTATTATTGGTAGTTTTGGTTTTCCAATTTCAGTAAGATACCCTCCATCAACAATATGTATGGTATCGTATCCATCTTGCGTGGAAAAGGAAAAATCATTTTTAGAGAATGTGAGTGTTATGGTCTTTTGATTGATGATTTGAATATCATCTGCGGTAATCAGTTCAGAAATCGATGAAGATGATATCATAATAAATATTATACTCCAGATACTTAAAGAAAAAAGAATCTTAATTCTGTGTTTTTTTATCGGAATTTTATAAACCCCCTTATTATGGTAATGTAGATTTTTGAGATATATAAATTTAACCTTACTTTTTAGTACATATGCCATTTTTTATTATTCTAATTTGATATTGATAAAAAATATACTTTTTGGAAAAACCCAGAGGAGAGCCCGACGGGGTACCAAATACCACGCGGCTCCCATAAAGACAGCCAGGTCAACACCAAATGCTGCCTGACCACCCCTAGGCATGATATTTTTTATCATTCATTCTATATAAACATATGTTGACAAAACGACAATCTGAAATAATAAAAATGTTGCACATTGAATATTCAAATTTAAACGAAGGAAAATTTAATTTTCTTATTGCTTTGGAGAATCATCTCTATTAAAAAATTGGTCAACCATAATCCGATTTGGCAACATAGAAAAACTCCGGGACACTACCGGTGGTTTTTCAATAATTTTTAAAATCCCAACCTGACACTACCTTATTGTGATAATACAATGAGAAATTACCACTCTAGAACCAATTTATTCGAATCCTTCCTACATTGATAAACATTTGAAAAAAAAGCAAATGTAAGGCTCCGAAGCAAGGGAGGAAAAGTGTAAAAATGAATGAAAATAATTTTTCTCCGGAGCCAATTATGTATAATTAACGATTGTTAATAAACTTTGTGTGATACAAGTTAGTTCGTGTTATGCGTGTTATATAAGCTCATCAAGCAATTTAATTAAAATTACCATTTATACCATCTTTGTAGTGTATTATTGTTAAATAAATTTATTTTTATTTTAATTGACTTTTTTTATCTTTAATTTATTAATAAAAAATGATTTTTTCCTATGGCTGGTTTCTTTTCAGTAAATTAAAAATATTTATCATTATTTATTTTAAATAATCTATTTTGATTTCCATTAATAACTCTACAGAAATGACTAACAACAATAGATGACTATTATGGGTTCTTCGACTAATTAATGGGTTCTTAGAGTTTTTGCAGAAAAAGAAACATATCTAGACCGTGATTTGATACATTTCATATGGCTCTTGATTCCATCCAACTTTTTTATATACCTGAAGAGCAGAATGGTTACTCTGACAAACATAGAGCCGAAGGAACGCAACATTCTGGTTCTTAGCATATTGCCGGAGTTTCATAAGCATTTTCGTAAATACCCCTTTCTTACGCCAATTTTTCTGCACATATACACTTTGGACCCACCAAATCGGTTTATTTCTCCAGTCACTCCACTCAGTTGTAATCATCAGTTGTCCAATAATCTTATTATTATTTTCAACAACAAGATAAAAACCTTTATTAATATCGGCTAAAACAGAGTGTACCCCTGCAAGAACAATATCGGGATCTAGGATAATATTTTCAGATTCTTTCGCAAGAGCCATATTCTGAGTTGCAATAACGTGTGCATCATTTTGTTGTGCGAATCGTATTTTCATAATAAAATATGAGAATAATTAAGATTGTTTTAATATTTCGAAAAAAGCTACGAATGTTAATAAAAAAAAAATCATTTCATCGTAGAAAAAACAGTGGATAAAAAGGATTTCATAAAGCTCATATCGTTATTATGTAGTGATTTTTTTAAAAGATGGATAAAAAAGGTTGGTCGTGCATAAAATGAGTACTGTGCGTTCATACAAAACTTTAGTAGCTCTTCCGCTGAATACTGTCCAAGCTCTCGTTGTTTATCAGCCAAAACAATATACTCTTTTTCAGTAATTTTCTCTTCAGCTACTGCTTCGTTCCAAAGGTCAGAGCCTACCATATAGCGTAATGGGAGAAACGATACTGAATCAAGGGGGAGAGATTTAGCAAACGATAAAGTCTGTTGGAATTGTTCTTTTGTTTCAAATGGTGCACCAAAAATAAATGAACCAATAGTAAAAAAACCAGTTTCATGACTCAGATGGACCGCCCTTTGTATCATTTTTATAGTTGTTTTTTTATCGTAAAAATCTAAGACATCTTGGTTGCCAGATTCCAAACCAAATTGGAGATGTGTGACACCAGCCCTCCTCATTTTTTTATACAATTCTTGATCAGCCATGTCCACTCGTGTTGCTGTTACTGAGTAGTTCAAATCAAGACCTTCGTTTTTTAATGTCTCAAATAATTTAATAGTTTGTTTTTTATATATTGGGAAACAATCATCTACGAATGCCACATGGCGATATCCTTGTTCCTTAATTTCATTAAGTTCAGCGATGATGTTATCATTTGAACGTATACGGTATTGTTGCATGGTGATCGAACTACGGGAGCAAAAACGACAATGATAGGGACAGCCTCGGCTAGTAATAACTGCGGTGAATTCACCTGCTTTTAGTAAAGGGTTGTATTCTCGTCCATAAATAGAGTGTTTAAGGAGATGGCGAGCAGGAAATGGGATGGTATCGAGATTCGAGATGATTGGGGCTAGAGGATTGCACTTGATTCCCTGTGGTGTTTGAAAAGTGATTCCGTGTATATCAGTAAGTGCCTTTTCTCCTTTGAGTGCCTTTGTGATGTCCTGTATCACTACCTCTCCATCTCCTTGAACACTAATCTGAGCACCTGTTTCTTCTAATGTTTCCTTTGGACGAAGTGTGCAATGTGGTCCGCCAATGATGATGGGTATATCAGGTGAATGACGTTTAATCAATTCAATTATTTTCTTTACTTCATTAAGTGAAGGGCTTATTATTGTCATCCCAATTGCATCAGCTACGTCAATCATCTTGAAAAATGTTTGTTCATTAAAAATTTTTGTTGAATAATCAAGGATGGTGACTGCATCTCCATTATTTTCAAGAATTTTTGCGATATAGAGTAAACTTAGAGGAGGGGATAGTCCATAGAACGACCTGGCTTTGGTTTTTTGTATGAAATAAGGCTCTGTTGGAGGATAAATCAATAAAAACCTCATACATACTCCCTTTTGTTGAGCCTTAGGATTCTTCGTGTGTTCATTATTTTCTTGAAACTATCTGTTCTTTATTAAATATATCTTTTCAAAAAAAATTTTTTATAAAATAAGGATGAAGATATTGTGGAGGAAGGACGTAAAGCAAAGAATATGGTTTTGGAATCGTCATACAAGAATAAAGGAGAGGATGATAATAAATAATTAGAATTAATACGATGTGGTGAGGATGATGAGTATTGAAATCCAAATGATTTCTGTTCTTATTGTAAAAAAAGATATTTAATTAATTTTTTAAGTAAGATTTCATTGTTTCTATGGGGTTGCTCTTGTTACGTATTATGTTTATTGTTGATATGAGAACGTATCCCATTGTAGATATGGCAACGATGCTTACAGTGGTTACATTCGAAATAAAGTGGTTTTCCCATCTGTCCATCTCTTTTATAATTTTTGAGTCTATATCTGTTTTCTATTTCCTTTATCGTATCATCGTATAATCCATCATTATATCATTTTAAAATTTTATATATAATGGTGAATATATCTTTAAACAATAAATGTTGATAAATGATGTGTGTATTTTTCAAATGATATTTTTTAAAATATTTATTAGATTCTTTTGAGTAATCCACCTTTTATCGCCCATTCATACAAACTGCGGTTATGGTCGCCGATGTAAATCTCCTCACCGATAACATGCTTTTTCTTAGTTGTCCAAATGGTGAATCCTTTCATTACCTTGTATTTTGTCAATCTGGAGGTGGATAGATACGCAAGATCCTTATCCGTATATTCTGTTAATTCTTTTTGTCGTTGTATACGGAACATCGAATAATTTCCGGTAAAAATTTTTATATCAGCATCAGTAATGAAAAAAATAGTGTCTGTTACTGTATCAAGAAACTTACGGTCATGCGAGACGACGATGACTGTCCCATCATAAGTATTAAGTGCGGTTTCAATCGCAGTTCTCGATTCAATATCCATATGGTTTGTTGGTTCATCAAGCAGTAAAAAATTATAGGGTTCCATAATAAGTCTGAGAAAAGCGAGACGTGCTCGTTCACCACCTGAGAGAAACCTAACTTTTTTGTCAACGGTTGTGCCTTTAAAATGAAACTGACCTAGAAGTGCCTTTGCATCCTCCTCTCGGAGGTCTATATGACCACGAAGGACTTCTTCAAGCAGAGTGTTTTCAAGGTGTAGTGAAAGGTGGCCTTGGTCAAAGTATCCTGTTCTCACACCCTGACTAATAGAAAGTTTCCCTTCAGTTGGTGTTTCTTCCTTTGTGAACATTTTTAGGAAGGTTGTTTTTCCGCAGCCGTTTGGTCCGATAAGACCGATTTTTTGTCCTGCAAGAATCTCAAAATTGATGTTTGAAAGCAATTGTTTTTCCCCAAATTTTTTTGAAAGGCCGCTTCCATCTGCGATGTTCTTTCCTGATTTGAATGCGGTGTTGAAGTGAAATCTAAAAAGATAGTTTTTCAATACAGGATTTTCTATACGTTTGAGCTTTTCTAGCTGTTTCATGCGGGTGTTTATCTGTGTATTAAAGCGGTTTTTTCTTGTAATTTTTTTAATGGTCGCCAGTTGTCGTTTCATTTCGATAGATGCTTTCTGGTATTCCTGTTTTTTTATATGCTCCCGTATTTTTTTTTGTTCTTTGTATATCTCATAAGTTGCATTATAGATCCAGAGATATGTCCCTTGGAATTCAAAGACTCGGTCAATCAAATCACCAAGTAGGTATCGGTCATGGGAAATGATGATTACTGCACAAGGGAGATCTGCAATTTTTTGCTCAAGCCATTCGATAGTTTCAATATCAAGATGGTTCGTTGGCTCGTCAAGAAGCATCAGGTCGCATTTTTGTGGTTGGGCAAGAACCGCGGCAAGTGCGATTTTTTGACGTTCGCCGCCTGAAAGTTGGTGAAGTTCTAGATCCATGCTTATCTGCATAAGTCCAAGTTCTTTAAGAAGCGGTTGTGCTGCTTGAAGTTGTGCAGTGCCACTTGTTTTACTTGAATGCATTTTTAGTGTTTTTATTTCATCGAGTATCTCTTGATAACGTACTGTTTCATAGATAAGTGGGTCTTTAAGTTGTTGCTCTAATGTCCGAAGTTGATGTTGTGTGGTTTCTGTATGAGCGGTTCGCTCGAAGAAATCGCAGACAGTTATATCGGCATAATGTATCGGTTCTTGTTCGAGGCAGCGAATCTGTAGTTGATCGTTTTTTTGTACATCCCCGCTTGTTGGTCGTTCCTTTCCAAGGAGGATTTTGAAAAGTGTTGTTTTCCCGCAGCCATTTGGTCCAAGTAGCCCTATACAGTTTTCTTGGTATATCTCAAAACTGGTATTTTCGAGGAGTGGTTTTCCTGCGATGGTTTTACTTAGGTTGTTTACTTTTATTAGTGAATCCATGTTGGGGTTTGTAATATTGTCCTGTGGTATATGGTTTTAGGTTGTAGTTTTTTTAGAAAAAAAAGAAACTCCGCTGCAAATGCGTCCAAGCAGGTCAGTAGTGTAAAAGGAGTGGTGTGAAGCTTTTGTTTGACTAATTCAATGAAGGTGATTTTTATGTCTTTGTTGAATAGTATATTTATCTATTATGCCTAGAAGTGTAACTATTTAAGGAATGGTTACGCCTAGGTTTATACCAATAGTTGTGGCTAGTATCCAAGTAAAAGTTTGCTTTAGATGCTTCTGCATCTATTGGGTCGTAGGCGACCGTTAAGGAGATGTTATTATATTAGGGGGGTCTGTTGTAAATATGGAAGAGATTTTGTAGGTAAAATGTGTTCATAGTTGATGCTTCAAGCATGTTGTTAAGGAAAATATCGATATCATCTATGATGCACTAGAGTTTAAATGTCACAATAGTGATACAAAGATCTAGTTTATATGGGATATTGCCCAGTGGCATTTTCTCAAGGGTCTGTCCAAGCGTGAAATGTTTTTTGTTCAGATTTTCTTTACAAATGTTTCGAATACCAGGGTGAAGATATTGGTATGGTCGTCGAAGGAGAAGAAAAAAGGTAATAATTGATAAAACAAAAATAATTAGTTCTACAGCAAGTTTTATACGCATTTTATAGCGTTATTTTTTTGTTTTTTTAAGGGTTCTAAAATTATAGCTAGTTATTCGTATTTCTTATGCTTTTTTTTCCGCTCCTAATGATTCTCCTTATAATTTTTTGTAGAAATTTATATATATATCACAAGTATAATGAAAATCATCGAAAATAAATATTGGAGGAAAAATTATGAGCATGAATAATAGAAAAATGAAAAATTCCTTAGTACGTTTGAGCACCGTCTACATTCTTACTTTTGCCTTGGTGGTCTCAACCTTCACTATCTCATTTGCACCACGAATTGGTGCAGAGCCAATCGAAAACAACCCCCCAGACATCCCTAGCGAGCCGAATCCTATAAACGGGTCGATGAACGTCTCTATCTCAGCAAACCTCAGCTGGATTTGTGAGGATCCCGATGGTGACCCAGTCGTCTTTGACGTGTATTTCGGGACAGAAAGCCCCCCGGAACTGGTTGCATCAAATCACACAAACACAAGTTATAACCCAGGAACTATGAATTATAGCACTCACTATTATTGGAAGATCATCGCCTGGGATAATCAAAGCTTATCATCTGAGGGACCAGAATGGGAGTTTACAACAGTAGAGAAAATAAATAGCCCACCAAATATGCCAAATAATGAATCACCATCAAACGGGTCTACAGGAATTGCGATTGATGTCATACTTAGCTGGGATGGTGGTGATCCTGATGAAGAAGATACAGTCCACTATGATGTTTATTTTGGGAACACAAGTGATCCAGCACTAGTAAAAAATAATCAAACAAACACAAGCTATCAACCTATCGAGCTACTCGACTATAACACCATGTATTATTGGCGTATTGTCGCCTGGGATAATCATAACGCGTCAACTGAAGGGCCTCTTTGGGTCTTTACTACAAAACAAGAAACAGAATTGTCCGTTACCATCTCCAAACCATTGGAAAACAAATTCTACTTTAATGATGTTGAGCGCTTTGATTTAGGTAGAAATACCATTGTCTATGGACCGATCACAATTACTGCAGAGGTAATCTCAGATAGCAGCATTGAGAGGGTAGAGTTCTACGCAGACGGAAAATTACTTGGTCAGGTTAATGAAACACCCTATGAATGGTATTGGAGACCAATTATCCAATTCAATGGCATGTCACTTACACGAACCATCAAAGTCGTGGTGTATGATACTGAAGGCATGAGCGCATCCGACGAAATCAACATCACAAAATGGAGGTTCCATATCCTGCCATGGCTTTTAGTTGGAGCTGCGTTTGGTTCAAGATTGATTCTGCATACTACAGTTAGTGGCCTTTTTTATAACTTTCAACAATCTCGGTTCAGCGTATCATTTTACGCAATCCGAGCACGTTATCGGACTGTTGGTCCGTTCAAGACACAACGCGGTGTCCTTAATTTCAAGCAATGTAAGGGTGGTTTTATAATCGGACCATTGTCAATGTCTCGGGTTGGTCTTTTCCATAGATTTGCATATGGGTCGTTTACCTTTATTGGGAATATTCATATGGAAAAGATAGGGTTCGGACAAGCGTTTTTATCTCGAATGTTCCAACGACGGACAAATACAGTTGGTAATGTCGGTTCTCTTTTTACTATCCTGCGAAATCTCCGGTCGTGAGCTATACTTTACCCCATTGTGTTCAGACAGAGATGAGGTGCCATATCTGGCTCCTCCTCGATATTTTTTTATCATCTTTTCTGTTTTGAGGCTTCTATGAAAACACCTGTTTATTCATACAGGGTTTCTACCAGTGGATTATTAGCAACATCAGGTTCAACTGCAGGATCATTGATCTCAATATAAAGTGGGTTTAACGATCCAGTCGGTTTGACCTTGATTTTTCCTTTTTCTTCCAATTGTTTGAGCTTCTCAAGAGGTTCTAAGGTTTTCTTTGTGTTTTCAATAATCGCTTTTATTGTAGTTATGTCCCTATTAATTTCATCAATGAATTTGCTATGCCACCATATCACATAGGTTTTTAGCATTTTTTTCTCCCCGTGTTAAATCTCATTGAATAATTTTCTCCTTTATCTATATATCTATTCATTTAGATCACAGCTTTTATATTATTTAATTTGTTATTCCTTTTAAAAAAAACCATATGAGGAAGTTTCATGGAGTTCATTGATGTGATTCACGCTAGGACAAGTATTCGTGACTATAGTGAAAAATCTGTTGAAGAGGAGAAGATTGACTATGTTTTAGAATGTGCATGGCTTGCACCATCTGGAATCAATAAGCAATGCTGGCGATTCATTATTATCAAAAACAAAGAAATCATCGCACAAATTGCAAAAACAAGTGTGATTAATCGCTGGTTGAAAACAGCACCAGTCGTAATTGTTTGTTGTGCTGATCCCACAGTAAGTATGACAAATAATTCTATTGATTACTATACCTTGGATTCCTCGATAGCGTTTGAACATTTGATTCTTGCGGCAACAGATGTCGGGCTAGGCACGTGCTGGGTCGCTGGTTTTTCTGAGGATAAGCTAAAAAAGCTTCTTGAAATTCCTCGTCGGATTCGTATCATAGCGTTGACACCGCTTGGATATCCTGTAGCTCAGAAAGGGGTTGTTAAGCAGATTTCCAAGACTCTGATACGAGCAAAAAAAAGAAAGACGCTTAAGGAAATCGTTCATTACGAGCATTGGTAACTTTTTCCTATGATTTTAAATAACTAGTTTTTCTTGTCCCCTATCAACTATGTCAACAACGAAGGAAAAACAATCGGCGTTTGCGAAACGATATTTTTATATAATAATTCTTCTTCCAATCATTTTCTGGGCGTTTGCTTTCCCGTTTATTAAAATCGGTCTTGAGGAGCTAAGCTCTGTGAATCTGACAATTCTGCGTCTTTTTGTGGTTTGCGTTGTATTCCTTCTGTTTCTTCTGGTTGCTCCAAAGAAATTCACTCCGTTGCAGAAAAAAGATATTGGATCAATTTTTTTGTTAGGATTCTTTGGTATCGTCGTGTATCATCTTGGGCTGAACTACGGAGAAGTGTATCTCTCTGCTTCTGCTGCAAGCCTAATCATTGCGACCATTCCGATTTTCACCGTGGTTTTCGCAGCTATATTTCTAAAGGAAAAGATTACGAAGAGCATCGCTGTTGGTGTGTTAGTGTCTCTTACCGGAGTCGTTATTATTTCTTTAACTGGTTCTTCAGGTGATCCATTTGCAATGTCGTATTTTTCCGCAGCTGTGACTGTATTGATTTCTGCTTTTGTTGGTGCAGGATACACGATTGCTGGCAAGAGGTTGTTACAGCGCTATTCTGCATTGTCATTAACCGTGTATGCGTTTCTACTTGGTAGTTTGGGTCTTCTTCCGTTTCTTTCCTCATCTTTTTTCGCTGATGTTGCAATTCTTTCGTTGCGAGGGTGGGGTGCAGTGCTTTTCCTGGCACTGCTACCAACAGTGGTGGGGTATGTCCTATGGTATGTCGCCCTTGAGGTAAGATCTGCTTCTGAGATCAGCGTGTTTCTGTATTTTATCCCTGTACTTTCTACAATTATTAGCGCTGTTTTGTTTGGTGAACGGATTACCTGGTTGTTTATTTATGGTGGCATACTTGTAATTGGGGGGTTATTAATTGTACATATGAAAAAATCGTCCTCCTTAATTAAATACGTATAAACAATTAATATGCCTTTGAAATGAATAGTAATGTGATAACTACGTTTTTTCTTATTTTCATCTATGCTGCCATCATCCCTAGATTCATCTTTATCAACTTTGTGAAATAAGCCATTGATGATTGCTGATGCGTTTTTGAAAAAAATTTGTAAAAAAAAGATGAAATAATCATTTTTTTACATATGTTACAATTAAGATTGGTTATATTTTTATATGTGAACAGTGATAACAATATGAGCGGAGGAATTTATCATGAGAAAAAAACTAATTACAATGCTAGTTTTTATGATGCTATTTACTTCGAGTACCGCTGCGGTTATCGCATGGAACAACACACAGACACAAAATAAAAATGTCCCGTTCGGAGACTACCGTGATTATGGTGATGCCCCTGAGGGTCCTAATCATTTCGCCTACCCGGCATCTGGCGTCACTGGCGCATTTCCCACTTGCATTGGATGCGGGCCAGCATCCTGGATTCAACACAACAACTTTGGTGCATGGTTTGGCCAGACCGTCGATTTTGAATCGGAAGGTAACGCGGGATGGTGTCCTGGAGGTTTTCCACCTTACGACCAAGACGAAACATTTCAAGATAACGACGCAGGTCTGCTCATGCCACAACCCTATACTATTAATGCCACACTTGCTATTGTCCCATTTCCGGGATACAATGGTACCGCCCTTGGGACTACAGGCCAAACCGCAGTATGGGGTGTAAATGTGGACATTTGGGTGCATAATACCATGCCTGGACATCCAGAGTATCTCCCTGCTTTTGTGAACGTGCTTATGGATTGGGACCAGAACGGAGCTTGGGGAAACCTAGGGGAACATGTGTTGGTCAACTTCATCGTACCACCACTCTACATTGGTCCCCTTTCAGCACTTTTACCACCAAATTTTACCATCGGACCTAACCCCGGGTACGTCTGGACGCGTTTCTCTATTACTGAAATACCGGTGTCGATGAATTGGACTGGTGAGGGTTCATTTGAAGACGGGGAAACAGAGGATTATTTGCTTCGGGTGGACCCAACACAGGAACCCGGTTGGTATTACAAACCTGCGTATTCAAACTACGCACCGAAAGGCATGCCTGACTTCGACGAGCGACAAGATCAATGGAAAAGTATTGTGGATGGTGGAAACGGTATTGCAAACACGGCAGCGGCGGGAGACGATATCCAAGTAATCCCCGTTGGCAGTGCTGTAAACCCTGGGGACGTTATCGTCGCACCAGGGGCGAACTGTGCGCTGAATACTGTACCTGCAGGAGATGATATCGCAAAATGGTCGTACTGCGGGCCAACAGCTGTGGCAAACTGTTTCTGGTGGTTCGATTCAAAATTTGATGATCCCAATGGACAACCTGGTGATGGAGTTGACAACTTCACTCTCGTACAAAACTATGGAGTTGGTGACGATCATTTAAAAACAAACGTTCCTTTCCTCATCGAAGATCTCGCAGTCCAAATGAACACAACTACAAAAGGCACCACAAACATCACTGATATGAAAAATGCTATACAATCCTGGCTGATCAATAAAGGCCTATCCCCTATATTTACGGTCAACAAATATTACGCTCCGAACTTTTCCTTCATTGAAGATCAAATCGAACAATGCCAAGACGTGATCCTTCTTTTAGGTTTTTACAATGACACAGAAAAACTCCCTGATCAAATGCAAATGCTTTTTGGAAGTGCGACTGATAACCTTCAACCGCAAAGCTGGTGGGATTTTCAAAGCTTCAGACCAGCCGTTAACAAACTTGATGCTATCAACATTACCCTGGTTAGTAACGGTCCACCTTGTCCTGTTTTAATCAATATTTATAATCAGCTTGGTGGTGCACCGATAGCTAGTTCCTCTCTTAATCCTGGTGTTCTGAATGTTCCTACCTGGGTCCAATTCCACTTTACCCCTTCTGTCCCTCTTGTCCCAAATCAACTCTACTATTTTGATGTACAAGAAGTTACACCACCTCCTGATGCAGCTCATTACGAATGGTTCTACTTCTCAACATTTAATAACTATCTACCTGGTCAAGGGTGGATGAACAACGTCCCATTTAATTTCGACTGGGCGTTTAGAACCGAATATTATCCTGAACAACTACGATTGAAAGGTCATTATGTCACCTGTGCTGGTGTAAACTCTAATCTTTCAAAAATAGCAATCAGTGACCCTGAAGCAGACGTGCAGAATCCTGCATTAACTGACCATAATGACGCAAACAACGTATCCCATGATATCTATAGCGTTGGATTTGGTTCTCCTCTTCCCTCATTACCCTATCAATGGTGGTTACAGAACTATACTTCAATTTATCAGTATACACTCGTAGAACAAGCAGTTATTATTTGTCCACGTGCCTACAACTTTCCACCTGTCTTTGGTGTGCCATCTCCTACAAATGGTTCAATCAACAACCCGCTTTCTCTTACTTGGAGCATCCCTATTAACGACCCTGAGGGTGATCAGTTCTCCTGGACTATCCAATGCAACAATGGACAAACAAATAGTGGCACTGCAGCCTCTAATGGGACCAAAACACTCACTCTCACAGGACTAACCTATTCAACTACCTACACTGTCTGGGTCAATGCAACGGATCCTCCTGCAGGAAGTGGTATCTTCAATAGAAAATGGTACACCTTCACGACCAAGGCAAATCTCCCACCAAGCTTTGGAACACCCTCACCAATCAACGGGTCAACCAACCAACCATTAAGCCTAACTTGGAGTATTCCCATTAATGATCCTGAAGGTGATCAATTCTCTTGGACGATTGAATGCAATAACGGCCAAACTAATAGCGGAACAGGAGCAATCAATGGGACGAAAACACTTGCGCTTTCAGGTCTTGCATATGCAACGAACTATAAAGTATGGGCTAACGCAACAGATCCCACAGGCAGTGGGCAACACACCAGAAAATGGTATATCTTCACAACGAAAGCAAGCCTCCCACCGGTGTTTGGATCACCAACCCCTGCTAACGGGTCAACCAACCAACCCTTAAGCCTAACCTGGAGTATTCCCATCAACGACCCAGAGGGCGATCAATTTTCCTGGACCATCGAATGCAACAACGGACAAACCAACAGCGGCACCGGCGCATCCAATGGAACCAAAACACTCGCACTCACCGGACTCTCCTACATGACCACCTACACCGTCTGGGTAAACGCCACAGACCCCACCGGCAGCGGTGTCTATACAAAAGCATGGTTCACCTTCACCACCCAACAACAGCCAAACCAACCACCAAACAAACCAAACAAACCAACGGGAGAAACATCAGGCAAGCTCAATACCCCCTACACGTATTCAACGAACACCACCGATCCAAATGGAGATCAAGTGTGGTATCAATGGGATTGGGGTGACGGCTCGACAAGTAGTTGGCTTGGTCCATACAACTCAGGTGCCACCATCAACACAACACACACATGGACAGTCAAATCATCCTCAGTCAAAGTAAAAGCAAAGGATAACTCCGGTGCGGAAAGCCCCTGGTCAGACCCATTACCCATTACCATGCCAAAGAACATCGTCGCCCCATTACGACTCTTATGTATACATATACTTAAATGGATCTTTGAGCGATTTCCCTCCGTCTTCCCGCTACTCCGATATCTCGTGGCAAACTAATTATTTTCTTTTTTTCTCTTTAATTTCCCTTTATCCATATTTTATTCTTATTTTTATATTATCACATAATTTTATATAGTCGCAAAAACAATATAAATGAGAACAACATTAGTGATACTATAGGGGAATAATCTATGAAGAAAATAATTTCGCTATGCATCATAGCAATAATAGTCCTTGGTGGACTTGGAGCTGTAGCACAACAAACTTCAGAGAATACACAAGAAAAATCGACGTTTCATTTTTCAGAACCACTACTTAAAAATAAGAATATCTATGCCTCTGTTTCTTTAAAAGAAGCTAATTCGAATTTAATGATCCAAGGAAAACCAATGCTTCCAAGCTATGTTGAAACATACACGTTTCCATTTGGAACAACTATTCATAGTGTCATCGTCATACCAAAAGATATTCAAACGAAGACAACTCTAAAAGATTTAGAACCGACACCTCGATACACTGCTGTAGGGAAAACCTCAAGCATAACAAATGAAGAGCCTATAAACTATGGGATAGACCCACATCCATCAAGTTGGTTTAACTATCGTCTTGGTTGTGGGGTTTACAATGGGGAGATTAATGTTATTGTTAATGTGGAGATTTATCCGATTCAATACCATCCAAAAGAAAAAACAATACAATGGATAAACGAAGCGGACGTAATCATTGATTATGAAGTAACATCGCCCCAGACAACTTCAAATCGTGAAGAATATCAATTTGTTGCGATTGGTCCTGTTGAATACAGTAGTCAAGTTGCACCACTTATTACCCATAAGATAAGCAAAGGGATATCATCTAAATTTGTAAGCCTGGACGATATCTATTCAGGAGCATATTTCCCTGCGACCGGGCGGGATGGCCAAGAAAAAATAAAATATTTCATCAAAAATGCTATTGAAAACTGGCTAACAGGTAGTATACTTTTAGTTGGTGGTAGTTCAAAGGTCCCAACTAGAGACACACATGTATTTATCTCTAATGATCCACCAGAACCTGAGGTCTTTGTTTCTGATCTTTATTATGCAGATATCTACCACGCAAACGGAAGTTTCTGCAGTTGGGATTCAAATGCAAACAATATTTTTGGAGAATATCAATGGCAAGGTAAAACCGATGTCGTGGATCTATACCCAGATGTGTATCTCACGCGTATACCAGCAACAAGTGGAAGTCAAGTGACAGCTAGTGTGAATAAATTTATCGGCTATGAAAACACACCAGGGTATCAGCAAAGCTGGTTCCCCAAACTTGTTGTTGTCGGTGGGGATTCCTTCGAAGATACAAGTAAGATCGATGAGGGCGAATATGCAAATCAGAAACTCATCGATTTAATGACTGGTTTTGTTGCAGAAAAACTCTGGGTTACCAATGCGAAACTAACCACTTTTGCACCAACTGGTGTTGCAAACATCAAAAACACTATTAACAGCGGATGTGGTTTTGTTGATTTCAACGGACATGGCAATACAAATATCTGGGCAACTCATCCTCATGATAATCATGTCCAATGGGTACCAACCCCAGCTGGAGGAATTCGCACCAATGACATCGTCACATTATCGAATGGTAACAAATTACCGATTGTGACGGTCGAAGCCTGTTCAACTTCAAAGTTCGCAAGTGATTCGAATTGTTTTAATTGGGCTTTCGTGTACAATTCAAACGGTGGTGCCATTGGTTCCTTTGGATGCACAGCACTTGGATACAGTTACATAGGAACCGGGGTGACTCAAGGGTTAATCGGAAAGATCGGTTTGGACACCTACCGTGCATATAAGTTGGACCAAGCAGAAACCTTTGGAGAATTATGGTCACGAGCATTGAACCGTTACATAAAAACCACGATGGAACCATCAGATTATAAAACCATAGAGGAATGGATAGCGTTTGGCGACCCAACCTTACGAATTGGAGAACAGTCACAACCACCATCAAAACCAAGTATACCAAATGGTCCCACATCCGGTGCTGTTAATACGGAATATACCTATACCACCTCGACAACTGACCCTGAGGGAGATAAGATCTCATATATGTTCAATTGGGGTGACGGAACATATAGTAGCTGGATTGGACCGCTTAGCAGTGGAGCGACTGCTACTGGGAAGAAAACCTGGACTGTAAAAGGAACATACAACATTACAGTCGTCGCAAAGGATGATCATGGAGTCCTTAGCGAATGGTCAGATCCATTGCCAATTAGCATGCCACTCTCCTATCAGTCGACGTTTTTACAGCTGTTAGAAAGACTTTTCCAGCGATTCCCAAACGCATTCCCGTTACTTCGACAGCTTCTTGGATATTAAAAAACTCTCTTATTTTCTTTTTTTTAATTACATAGGTTGTATCACATGCAGTAGAACTAATAATTCTAGAGAAAGCCTATTATTCGATAAATCTTTTTTCGGGATAATCTTGGAGGGTAGCGAAGTGTTCGATACACATAGACATTATAATGTTGTTTCACGCGCTCCTCAAGAAATCTCTTTATCTTTTTCTCCTCGATGAGGCCGAACTCATCAAGCACATCGAAAATGGCTCCAGCGATAACAAAACCTTTTACTGATGAGAGATGCTCCCTGCCTATTTTTTCTTTGAATTTTCTCTTCCAGGCTTTAATTCTTTCTGTTTTTATTGTGTTGTCCCTCTCTTCCATCAGTCTAATTATTAGAAAATCATTATATATAAATATTACTATTTAATTGTTATTTTAAAATAGGAGATTAAGGAAAACCACCACATCTCTGTTCCATGAAAAGTTTAGTATAGTATGGTCTATATATCTCCATCAAAAAATCATAAAATATAAACGAAGAGTATTTTATAGGGTTGTTGCCTTTTTGATTTACTTTTTCTTTATATTCTAAACATTTCATACAGATATCATAATTAGACGCATATCTTTTTAAATACACAATCATTGAGTGAGCTTAAATTAGAGGAGGAAACCATGGCGAAAACAAGTAAAAAACAAATTGAGTTGGACGAAAATAAGGTCATCGACCATCTCCAAAAAAACTGCATGGAGAACCTCGATTCATTTGCAAAGACGTGTGGTTTCTCGCGACAGAAGGTTTGGAGAATAATCAAAAACCTTGAGCGTGACCAATCCATTTGGGGGTATACCGCAGTTATTAACCCAGAGTCAATTCAAAAAAAACATTACGTATTGCTTATGAAACGAAATATGCAAAAAATTAATGAGCGAATTACGGATCTCTTACTCTCAAGACAATTCGAAGAAGTCGTCTCAAAACTAAATATAACCATTGAAACAAGCTCGTACACACATGGGGAATATGATTGGATAGCAACATTTCTTGCACCCAATATTATCTATGCAAAAAAATTCAGCGAACTAGTTAAAACAACCTACCCAGATACCTTCCAGAGAATTGAGCTTCTTGAGACGCTCTTTGATATAAAAAGACAAAACATAGCAAATCCAAATGCAAAAAAAATTAAAGAGCTACTATAAACAAAAATTAAAATAAACAAAGGATACTTGAGAAGATCACTTTTACATGATCATTTTTTATTTAAAAACAATATTGTTGTTTTTGTTACACTCTCTATCATTGTTTGTCATTTGGTTCAAATAATACCCTCCAGTCTATTTGCGTTAAAATGAGTTATAGTTGTAAAAGGTTTAAACCAAGGGTTTGATCATACTCTCGTAGGATTTGTCCATCGATGATTTCAATGAATCCTTCAAATGTCGCACTAATCACTGCTGAGTATAGATGACCACCCAATGCTTTTTGTTTGACGTTACAGAAAGTGACATGAAGATGAAGATAGACCTCACCATTCATCCGGGAAATATTCCCAACAAGTGAGGTGATCTCATGGTCACCCATGAACTCCTTTGACTGATATTTCTTTGTTTTGGTGTTCATAAGACCAACTGTGACTCGATCTGTCGCACCAATTCCAATGATTGATCCGAGTTTGATATCAAGGGTTCTACAGATGGTTTTAAGGGATTCAACAAGTTCTTCTCCTTTGTCAATACGGATAAATACTTTGTTGTTGAATTGTTTATATCGCATACAGAACGCTTCATCCTTACATCGTATTTAAAGATTTATCCCAAATGACCTTGCTATTTATTTTTGAATACTTCAATATAAGATTGTTTGCCTCTCATAAAATTCTTTTTCTTCAAGGAGATATGTTTTTAAACAAACAATCGCTATCTCTTTTTAAATAGAGGAGAGTGGGTTATGACGAAAGTTAATATCATATACGAGATTGATTTTGAGGATTTTCTAGATGAATAATATTAAGTAGTAAGTTTAAAAGGAGTGGCGGAGGAAAATATGAAGAAATATGTTTTGATTAACAGCATTGTATTATTTATTGGTCTTTTGATAATCATCATTATGCGGGAGGATACTACTATTTTTGGTGGTTTTATTAAATTAATCGGTTTATCTTTTACCATCGTTAGTGGGTTTTTATTGATTTTAAGTTTCTTTGGCTTAAAACTAAATCGATTACCATGATATATTAGATATACGAGAGAGATGTTTTGTTATCATAAAATAAAATATCTCTGATAGAATTGTTGGATAAGTTTTTATAGACAATGGTCTATTATTTTTCTTGGGAGTCTGGCTATTTTTTGTAAAGAAGAGATTCTTTACCTCCCAGACTTAACCAGACTCCCGCTTTTTCCATATACTATTAAAAGAATCTCTAAAAGTTTTTACCAAGGATTCCTAAAACATGAGCTAAGAAGAGGTTGTATGTTTTTTGAACCAAGGACAATTCATACAACTACCATTCATAATCCCAGGGTTTCCTGGCTTCAGTCGGTTAGTGACCCAACATTGTTGATCGATACCAAGTGTAAATACAACACATTGATTTTTTGTTTCATTTAAACAATTTTGAAACTCCCAGCAATAAGTATATTCACGGTTCTTGTCTTTTTTTCTCATATATGCATTTCACTAACGTATTTTTCCTCTTATATTTTTTGTTATGAAAAATGTATAAAAATAATGTTTGCAACATTAATTGTCTTACTAAAAACTCTTTTTTCTGTTTCTTAATATGGTTAAAGCGATTGGTTATGTAAAGAAGCAGAACGACTTTCAGATTTCTTTGAAAAAAATAAAAAAGAAAGCAATGAAAATCCCTCACTTACAATCTTTTTATATCAATAAATCTACCTTTGGATAACACAGATGATCCTACTGGGTGAACGAATGTCTAATTTTAATCTACAAATTACTACAATATCTGAAGGATCTTCAAGGGTTTAAAAAAAAATCAGTATGTTTTTAGTACCCCAAGATATTTCGAATTAAAGGAAACAGACGTGGGAATTTTTCAAAAAGATGCTGGAGGAAGACAATAATAGGGGACCTATATTCCATTGGCATCACAATTGTAAGATTACCCCAGTCGCTTTCAGAACCCAGGCTGTCTTTTGCCTTGACTTTCACGATGTAACTCCCTTTTTCGCCCCAGGTATGCGTCACATGAATCTGTGTATTTGATACATACGGCCCAAGCCACCCACTGTTAGTGGCATCATCCCAGTCGATGAAATAGTAAATTTCCTGATCCTGTGCATCGGATGTTACAATATTGAAAAGATAAGGTTTTCCAGGTTTTCCCTCAGAAGGTCCTGTTATCTGAGGAATGTCCGGTGGGGTATTATCTGTTATCGTGATGGTTAATGGATCTGAACGTGCACTGGTTGCACCCCAGATGTCTTTTGCTATGACTGTAACGTTATATGTCCCTAATTCCTTCCATGAATATGAGCCGCTTGCGATCTGTCCAGAACTATATGGCCCAAGCCAATCACTGGTGTTTCCATCATTCCAGTCGAATTGATAGTAGATTTGTTCATTGTCAGGTTCAGTGGTTGAACTTATGAAAGTATATTCCACATACCAAATTCCAAATACAGGTCCAGCGGGTCTTGATGGTTTTGCCGGCGGGTCACTAGTCACCCAGAGAGATATAATAGACCCAATCCCTTGCGGGTAGTCTCCATACTGTGGATTTTCCGATTGCACATCCTGCGCCTCTGCATAAATATATGCTTCATCCATGGTGATAAACCCATCCTGATTGATATCTGCATCAACAGGATTTCCATACGCGTCTTGTCCTTTCACCGCCGCAGTCCAATGGAAAACGTATTCATCGTACATCAGTCCACTCATCGCCCAGGACGGTTCATCATGGCGACAGGCTGATGATGCCACAATTGGTCCTGGGGGGACAACAACATCATCCAGAAATCCTCCTGAGTAACATGGTTCGAAGGTGCAGATTTTTTCAAACGCGGGGACTGCTTCCAAAAGAGATGCAAAATGAGCATCAGTAAGGGTCTCATGATTCCAGAGGTTCTGAACAGTGTTCCATCCTCCTGAGCTGCTCCCATGATCCGTCGTAAACACAAACAATTTTTCGTTTCCTGAGAAGTTCTGGGCAAGGCTGGCAAACACCATATCGACGTTTGTTAGAGTACAAGCGTACATGATGTCATTATCACCGTCACCGTCTAAGTCTGGGTGCGAATTCTGACCGTTGGATTGATCAGGAGCTGGATTTAATCCATCTGAGCAGAGTACGATGATGTTTTCGTCAACGAACTCATATACTGTTGTAAGCGCTATATAGATGTTAGATAGGTCGTTCCAGTATCGCACATGATTATTGTATTGGTCATATCCACCGTTCATTAGAACCGCCCAACGGCTATCTCTCCCGTTTGTTCTCATCACAGAATCTGTTTTGTTAGGAAGAGAGACTCGCCTATTTTCAAGGGAATAGAAAAATTTGGAAAACACCGTATCTATACAATGATAATCGTTGAAGTTCAATGGTGGGCTTTCTGCATCAAAAACGAAAAGTTCATTTGAATGTTCAGCAAGGAACACATATCGTACAGCATGGAATAGGTTTGCTAGTGGATAGAGGTCAATGTACATTACATACCCCTGACAAGGCACATCATAAAGAGTTTCCTTAGTGGTTAGGATTTTATCTCCTTCATAGACCGGCTCCCAGATGTAGTATAACAGGGTTTCATCTTCTTTTAGGGAAAGATGATTAAGAATGTAAGATGCAACCTCGTCATGTGTTTTTTTTGGTTTTGTTGCTGCAATCAAGGTTGAACAGGTTGCAGCAAGTAGAACAGCAACTACTATATATGCTTGAATAGTAATAGTCTTTCTTTTATTCTTCACTTGACGTATCCCCCTTTAATCCGTACATACTATTAATCACAGAACTAGTTCTTAAGTGTTTCATCACAGGTTTTTTTGTTCTTTATGGTGATTTTTTTATGTTTTGTATAAAAAATATGGTTAAACTAAATGATATTACTCCCTTTATTCTGCACTCATTCTTAAATAAATATAAACTAATATTATGAGAGCAATTAGCAAATAATAAAAATAAACATATACCTAAGTATGTTTTTAAAAGAACATTTTTTAAGTTGACATGCTGGACAAGAGCCAAACAATATAAACATCTTTATTATTTACAAAATTAGGTGAGATATAATTATGGGAGATGAGAAATGTAGTAAATGTGGAGCTGACATACCTATGGACTCCAAGTTTTGTTTGAATTGCGGCACAAAGATCGTAAAAGAAACACAACAGGTACATGAACCAATTCATCAAGTGTTTCATTTTCTGTTCTCGAAGAATCTTATCACCGCGGCCATTCTCCTTGGGATCCTCTTCATTTGGATTGGTGTGATCATCGTTACATTTAGCACTGATCTTACCGGATTACGGGCTGCGCAAACCCTAAACTCCTTAGGATTCTTTATTGTGGGTGTCTTTCTCATCGGTGGTGGAATCGTAAACGACAAGATGGATAGATTCGTACGGCTCGGGATGATTGTTATCGGCGTGTACATGATTACCGCTGTCCTTGCACTTTCATCTCTGATATCTCCCTAACTTTAATTAGCACCCAATCACGTAAAAATACAATCACATCTCGCATTGGTATGCACGAAGTTAGAAAACATTTCACCTAGAAATATATTTTCGTTTAATAAAATACATTGTAGTGTGACCAAACTATTAAAAGAGAATATCGCAAATCCTATACCATTCATCAAACTTAAAGTTCTTTTATTTGAAAAGAAGGTTAAATAACGCAAGTGTAAAAAAACGCTATTTGATTACCAAATCAACGCATCACCAAGAAATAAGATACCATAATATAGGAGAATTACCCCAAACACGCTCACAAGAGCACGGTACCATTTTGATCCAAGAGCGTTGACCCCTCTCTTTGCAAAATACGAAACTGCAGTCAACCATACGAAATCCATCCACACATGACATAGAAACATAAACACGACACCCGCAAGCGCTGCGATCTCAAGAGCTAGAAGAATCAAGTTCGATCCAACAGTCAGCCACCAAATGATAAAATAGGGGTTAAGCGCTGTAAACACAATACCTATAAAGAAAAGACGATGCGTTGATACCTTATGCTGTTTTTGTTGTAATTCTTTTTTTCTTAGGGAAGTACTAATCTGATATATACCAAATACAATTAGCATAAAACCGCCAAGTACACCAATAATGGTTCGAATAAACACTTCGTTTCTTATGGCAAGAAGACCAACGGCAAGAAGCATAATTAATGAAAATTCAACAATGGTATGTGAGATAGAGAAAATCAGACCACTGCGAGCACCGGTTCTTGTCCCCTGAGATAACGTTTGAAAGAATAAAGGACCGGGTGCTAATGCACCTGAAGCAGTAAGAAGAACAACCGTTATAACAAAACTAAGGAGCTCCATGTCGAGGAGATGAACCAAATTTTGCTATAAGAAGTTTCGTTTTATATGACAAATATCAAAGAAAATGTGCATTGGAAACGAGGTATCACTTGTAAAGAACGTTCATCTTTCTCAAATTAGTAATAGAGCTTGATGTTTTTTAAGTGTCGTTTATGTTTTGTTTACAAGGAGATCTTCTCCTGTGATATGCATCTCCTTGAACATCCATGATGTATAGAGTGGGAGCTGGTTATAGGCAAAAACAGAATAGTTGCCGGATGAGTTCACAAAGCCGCTTTGACCTGGTGGTAGTACACTTTCCCCAAATGGTGCGATAGTCGTTTCTGTTATAAAAAGCGGTAGTTCGACAACAAGGTTGTATGTTCCTCGATTCATATACGGCATAGATGGTGGTTGAAGGCTGCCGAGTTTTGAGAAATCCTGTATTTTGACAGGGGTCAGCCATGTTGAAATATTTGTGGTATGATATTGATCTTCAAGGCGTAAAAGTGCGTCATTTAAAGAGTTAATTATCACCGTTTCTAGGGTGTCGTTGAGATAGTGTTTGTAGCGAAGATGAAGTTT
>LSSI01000056.1 GCA_001595945.1 Thermoplasmatales archaeon SM1-50 | reverse complement strand
CCTTCAAGGATGACCGTCGCACATGTGCTGGAGATGATCGGTGGTAAAGTCGGTTCGCTTGAGGGGCGTATCGTTGATGGAACTGCTTTTAGCGGTGAAGATGAAGATCAACTGCGGGCAGCACTTATGAAAAACGGGTTTAACCATGCGGGAAAAGAAACCTTTTATGATGGCATGACAGGGCGACCGTTGGAATGTGATGTGTTTGTGGGATGTATATATTATCAGAAGCTGCATCATATGGTCGCAGGCAAGATCCATGCACGGTCACGGGGGCCGGTTCAGATCCTGACACGGCAACCAACAGAGGGACGTGCACGAGAGGGTGGTCTGCGGTTTGGAGAAATGGAGCGGGACTGCCTAATTGGACATGGTGCTTCCATGGTTATTAAAGACCGATTGCTAGATGAATCAGATATCACAATGAAATATGTGTGTAACACATGTGGGCATATCGCGATGATCGACCGACACGGTCGGTTGCATTGCTCCATCTGTGGCGATAAGGCAGATATTCACCCGGTGGAGATGAGTTATGCGTTCAAACTGCTCATTGACGAATTGAAGTCACTTGTGGTGGTTCCACGGATTAAGCTGGAGTCATTGGTGTAGGGGGGTTAAAAAAAATGGCGGGACGTAGTATCACAAAAAAAATTGGGGCATTAGAATTTTCAGTATTATCACCTAATGAGATTCGCAAGATGAGCGCGACAAAGGTCATTACCGCTGACACTTACGATGATGACGGGTTTCCTATCACGATGGGGCTTATGGACCAGCGGCTTAGTGTGATTGAGCCTGGTCTTCGTTGTAAAACCTGTGGGCTTAAGGTGGGTAAAGATAAATGCCCGGGACATTTTGGTCATATTGACCTGGCTATGCCTGTGATTCATGTCGGTTTTGTGAAAACGATTAGGAATTGTCTACGGGCGACTTGTCGGAAATGCGGACGAATCTTGCTATCCGATAAGGAGCTTGAGGAGCACCAAAAAATTATTTTAAAAAACGCTTCAGAGGGACGGGATAACGCCTATATCTTCAAGATTATTATTAGTAGCGCGACAAAAACAGAGGGATGTCCACGCTGCCATGCAATCAGCGGAAAAATTGATTTGGATAAACCAACCTCGTTCCGGGAGAACGGAAAGAAACTGACCCCAACTGAGATCCGGGAGTGGCTTGAGAAGATACCCGATGAGGATCTTCCTTTGTTGGATATCAATATACAATCAGCGCGACCAGAGTGGATGGTACTGACGGTGTTACCTGTACCCCCAGTCACGGTCCGACCATCGGTGACCCTTGAATCAGGTGAACGGTCTGAAGATGATTTGACCCATAAACTGGTGGATGTGATTAGGATTAATCAGCGGTTGCAGGAGAACAGGGATGCAGGAGCGCCTCAGCTGATCGTAGAGGACCTCTGGGAGCTGCTGCAGTACCATGTGACGACATATTTGGACAATCAGACATCAGGGATTCCCCCCGCGCGGCACCGATCTGGGAGACCCCTAAAAACCCTTGCACAGCGGTTAAAAGGGAAGGAAGGAAGGTTTAGAAGTAATCTTTCAGGTAAACGAGTGAATTTCTCTGCAAGAACCGTTATTTCCCCAGATCCAAATCTGAGTATCAACGAAATCGGTGTTCCTGTGGAAATCGCCCGGGAGTTGACGATCCCTGTGCGGGTCACAACCCAGAACCTTGAATGGTGTAAAAAACTCATTAAACAGACAGCACAGCCTGAGAAACCTGGGGAGGACTATCGACCGTATGTGAATTACGTAAAGCGATATCGTGAGGGGGTCGAACAGCGGATGAAGGTCACTGAGAAAAACGCTGGGGACATCGCTGAGAAACTCGAGCTTGGTTTTACCATTGAACGGCAGCTAATGGATGGGGACATCGCATTGTTTAATCGACAACCGTCACTACATAGGATGTCGATGATGGCGCATCGGATTAAGGTCATGCCAAACCGATCGTTCCGATTCAACCTTTCTGTTTGTCCCCCGTATAATGCTGATTTTGATGGTGATGAAATGAACCTGCATCTTCTTCAGGGGGAGGAGGCTAAGGCTGAGGCTGAAATCCTTATGAAAGTGCAGGAGAACTTAATGTCACCTCGTTTTGGTGGTGTGATCATCGGGGGTCTGCATGATCATATTTCAGGGTGTTTCCTTCTTACTTATAAGGATAAGAAGTTTTCAAAGGAAAAAACCTCTGAGATGCTTGCGACGTTCAAATACAAGGGGAAGTTCCCGGAGGTCCATACACTAAACGGGGAGAGTGTTGTTTACGGACGGGATATCTTTAGTGTGTTGCTTCCTAAAGATTTAAATATTGAGTATAAGTCAAAGGCCTGTTATCATTGTGAAGTCTGTCAAGCCCCAGATTGTCCCCATGGTGCGTATGTTATTGTGAAAAATGGGAAATTAAAACAGGGAATCATCGACGAGAACAGCATTGGATCGTTCAAAGGAAAAATTGTTGAACGCATTATCCGTGATCATGGGACCGCGGCAGGTAGAATCTTCATTGATGATGTAACTAGGCTTGGGATTGCGGTGGTGACGGTGATTGGGTTTACCACCAGCATTGATGATGAGGATATCCCAACTGAAGCGAAACGGCAAATAGAGGAAGGACTGCAGAAAGCACAAAACAAGATCAACACGCTGGTACTCGCATATGAACGCGGCGAGCTTGAATCCCTCCCTGGTCGGAGTCTTGAGGAGACATTAGAGATGGAAATCATGCGAGTAACTGGGAGAGCCAGGGATATGGCCGGTGAGATCGCAAGTAAGTATTTAGGGTTAAATAATAGTGCAGTTATTATGGCGAAATCCGGAGCGAGAGGATCGATGTTGAACCTGTCGCAGATGTCCGGATGTGTCGGGCAACAAGCAGTCCGAGGAGAGCGGATTTCCCGGGGATATAAGTATCGGACGTTACCGCATTTCAAAAAAGGAGATCTGGGGGCAAGTGCGAAAGGATTTGTCGCCAACAGTTATAAAAGTGGGTTAAATCCGACTGAGTATTTCTTCCATTCGATGGGAGGCAGAGAAGGTCTGGTCGACACTGCGGTACGAACATCCCGGTCAGGTTATATGCAACGTCGGTTAGTCAACGCACTTGAGGACCTGAAGGTGGAAAGCGACGGGACTGTCCGCCACACTGGTGGTGAGATCATCCAGTTCCAGTATGGCGATGACGGGGTTGATCCCACGCGAAGCACCACGGGAAAAGCGGTGGACATCGATCGTATTATTTACGATGTGAGCCACGGAGGATGAAGAGATGATGGTAATGTTTTCGAAAAAGAAGTCTGCACAGAAGAAACCTGTGACACAAAAAAAGTCAAGAATCATCGCTTCAAATAAAAAAAGACCGGCACTTAAAACCTCTGTGAAAGCAAAGATATCAAAACCCAAGAAAAAACCAACACACGCAAAGGGTGTTTCAGAAAAGAAAAAAGTCAAGAGGAAAACGCAGATGGTCGTTGCTGAGAAAAAAATCGAGAAGAAGAAAGAACCGGAGCGGACGTTTGTACCCCCACCAAAAAAAACAGAGGAAGAACCAAAGGAATTTAAGGCGATTCGGGCATCGATACATAAACTGTTGAAAAAAGATTTTCTGCCTATTTCCATTATCGATGGTATCGTTGAGCGGGTGGCACAGGATAAAAAAATCGAGGCGAAATTAAAAAGCATCGTTCAAAAAGCTTTGGAGGAGTATACGAAGAATTGTATCGACCCGACCGAGGCGTGTGGCATGATCAGTGCGCAAAGCATCGGGGAGCCGGGGACGCAGATGACGATGCGTACGTTTCATTATGCTGGTGTTGCTGAGATTAACGTCACCCTTGGGTTGCCGCGTTTAATTGAGATTGTGGATGCAAGATCTACCCCTTCGACGCCGATGATGAACATCTATCTTCGGGATGAGTACCGGATAAACTCAGATTTGGCAAAAGAAATCGCCAATAAAATCGAGATTACCAAGCTTACGGATGTTGCCGATATTGAGATGGACCTTGTGAATATCACTATTGCCATTAAACCAAATAAGAAGACGATGGAAAAGAAAGGCATCGTCATTAATGATCTTTTAGAGCGGGTCCAATCGGTTCGTAAGCTATCCGCAAAAATCGAAAAAGACACCATAAAGGTCATGCTCGATGAGCCAGGCTATAAGGTTCTTCAGAATACAAACGAGATGTTAAAGAATCTAAAGATCAAGGGGATCGATGGAATCAAACGAGTTATCATCCGCAAAGAGCCAAACGAAGGGTATGTCATTTATAGTGAAGGCAGCAATCTTAAAGAGGTACTTGATATCGAGGGTGTTGACCCATATCGGACCACGACAAACGACATTCATGCTATCGCTCGGGAACTGGGCATTGAGGCGGCACGAAACACGATCATTCAGGAAGCGTATTCCACGCTCTCAGAGCAGGGGCTAAACGTTGATATGCGGCATATCATGCTTGTTGCTGATGTGATGACTGCGGACGGGACGGTTCGGGCTATTGGTCGTCATGGGGTCAGTGGTGAGAAAAGCTCTGTGCTTTCACGAGCCGCGTTTGAAATTACTGTTAATCATCTACTGCTGGCAAGTCAGCGTGGTGAATCTGATAAGCTTAATGGAGTGGCTGAGAACATCATCGTCGGGCAGCCGGTGAACCTTGGGACAGGTGCGATTGAACTTGTGATGAATCCAAAGAAACGAAAACAGAAGGAAAAGTAAATGATAGACGTAAACAAAGCATTAAAGGATGTATCAAAGAAAGGCACAATCCTTATTGGCGAAAAACAGACAAAAGCAGCTATAAAGAACGGATCTGCAAAGCTGGTGGTGATGGCACAGAATTGCCCCTCTGCCAAACCCATTGCCACGCTTTCGAAGGAACAGAAGGTACCAGTGTACACCTATCCATATACGGGTGTTGAGCTTGGGTACACCTGCGGGAAGAACTTTTCTGTTTCCTGCTTAGCTGTTCTTGAGGAAGGAGAATCTACTATCTTACAGCTTGTCAAAAAAAGGAAATAACCAAAATGGGAGAGATAGTGCTTTCAAACGAGACGGTTCAGTGCATCAATCTGGCATCAAAGTATTCTGGGGCAGCTATCAGGGATTGCATCATTGAGGATGACCGTATCGTGTTTATTGTTGAGAAAGGGCAGCTTGGTATTGCGATTGGTAGTAAAGCTAAGAACCTTCAGAGACTGCGGTCGCTTTTTAAGAAAGCCGTTAAATTCGTTGAATTCGATGAGGATAAAACTAGGTTCGTTCAGAATCTCTGTAAGCCTTATGAGGTCAAAAAGATAACCTTTGAGGGGAACGACGGGGCGGACATCGTAAGAATTGAAGTCAACCCACGGGACAAGTCAAAGTTGATAGGGAAAAGCGGGCGGAACATCAACATGATCCGGAAGATGGCGCAACGTCATCATCTGATAAAGGATGTCCAGATTATCTAGGATGATGTTCCTTTTTAAGATAATACTTTTAAAGGGTGGATGATTGCAGGATGGTTAGGGGGCGTTGTGTGCGCATACGAACTCATCCTATTATTGACTTTCCGAAAAGAAAACAGCTTAGTTTTTGCTTTCAAAAAAAACGACTGGTCGGTGAAGAAGGGGACACGATTGCGTCTGCATTGCATGCCGCGGGGATACGGACGCTTACCACCAGTTTGAAGTATGACAACCCGAGAGGTTTTTTCTGTGGAATTGGGAAATGTTCCTCGTGTCTGATGCGGGTGAACGGCATCCCTAATGTGCGGATATGTATCGCACCGTTAAAGGAAGGTATCTGTGTCGAGATGCAAGATAAACTTGCCAGGTTGCCAGTAGCAGAGTTTTTCGGAGAGCCTACGAAAACACTAGATTTTGATGTCCTTGTTGTTGGTGCTGGTCCTGCTGGTCTGTGTGCTGCTTTGGAAAGTGCGTCGAGGAACGCGCCGGTCTTGCTTGTCGATGAGAATCAGTGTCTTGGAGGGCAGTTGGTGAAACAAACCCATAAGTTCTTTGGCTCAAGAGAAGAACGTGCTGGGACCCGTGGTATTGACATTGCAAAGGATCTGGAATGTGAGCTGCACCGTCTGCAGCGGGAGGGCAAAATCCAAGTGATGACCGATGCGACCGTTATTGGATATTATGAAAGTAAGAATAGGCATCGGTTTGGGGTTGTGAAACGTTGTGAGTATAAAAGCAGGCTATACGATGTCCGCTGTAAGGCAGTCATCCTTGCATGTGGTGCCATGGAAAATATGTTGTTGTTCCCTGGTAATGATCTACCAGGGGTCTATGGGGCTGGTGCGGTTCAGACGCTGATGAACGTCTATGGGGTGAAGCCTGGCGACCGGGTGCTGATGGTGGGTGCAGGTAATGTTGGTCTTATTGTTTCCTATCAGTTGCTTCAGGCAGGGATTATGGTGGATCGGGTCGTGGAAGCAGCACCGGTTATCGGGGGGTATCATGTACATGCTGCCAAGCTTCGTCGATGTGGGGTTCCTATTTTTACATCGCATTCCATTAAAGAAGTGTATGGTGATGAGAAAGTCGAGGGTGCGATTGTTGTAAAACTTGACGAACAGTGGAAACCCGTTAAGGGAAGTGAGGAGGATGTTCCTTGTGACACGATTTGTCTTGCGGTTGGGCTGACTCCTTCGACACGGTTGCTGTCGCAGATTGGGGTTGACCTGGAATTTATTCCTGAAGCAGGTGGGTATGTAGCGTTGCATGATGAATCGATGCAAACATCGGTACGAGGTGTTTATGTCGCTGGGGATGCCTCCGGCATTGAGGAGGCGTCGACTGCGATGATCGAAGGGAAGATCGCTGGTCTTGCTGCTGCAATGCAGCTTGGTCGCATTCGGAAGAAGAACCTTTTGGTGCAGTATCAGAACCAGCTTTCTCAGCTTAGGGCTGGTCCTTTTGGAGAGAAGCCACGGATTGCAAAAGAGAAAATCGCAAAGCATGTGGAGATAGGCCATGTGTGAGTATGAGAAAACCGGTGTCCTTTCCATTACGGATCTTCAGCTTCCGACTGGAAAACAGTTGGAGAAAGGGGTTGCTATCCTTGAATGTGTTGAGGAGATTCCCTGTAACCCATGTGTTGAATCCTGTCCGGTTCATGCGATTTCCATGAAAGATATTAATGCGCCACCGGTCAATGATTTTGAGAGATGTATTGGGTGTACAAAATGTATTGGAATATGCCCAGGGTTGGCTATTTTCGTTGTGAAGGTCAAAGGAGAGAAAGCAAGGGTCACCCTCCCCTATGAGTTTGTCCCAGCACCGAAGGTTGGTAATGTGGTAAAAGCGTTAGATAGGATTGGTGTCGTAAGGGGAGAGGGTTTGGTTACAAAGGTGGTCAAACAAGGGAAAACATTGGTTGTGACCATTGAGATTGATGGGAAATATGCTATGGATATTAGGAATATAAGGGTCTAAGATATGAAGCGAAGTATTGTCTGTCGATGTGAAGACATCAGCGAAGAGGATGTAATCCAGGCAATTGAGGAGGGGTACACAGATATTGAGGAGCTTCGTAAGAAACTACGGATTGGCATGGGTCCTTGTCAGGGACGCGTGTGCATCCAGCTGGTCGCACGTATTTTGGAGCGAAAAACCGGTAAAAAAATAAGTAAGATCCCACTTCCGACCGTACGACCACCATTGGTTCCTGTGTCTCTTGGAACATTGGCATGTGAAAACGATGAAAAGGAAATCTGATGTTGTCATTATTGGCGGCGGTGTGAACGGATGCTCTATTGCGTATAATCTGGCGAAAAAAGGTCTTGATGTGGTTCTTTTTGAGAAAAACTATCTTGCAGCTGGTGCGACGGGTGCGTGTGGTGCAGGAATACGACAGCAATGGTCGACCCGGGAGAATGCATTGCTTGCGATTCAAAGTGTGAAGATTTTTGAACGGTTAAACAGGATTCTTGGGCAGGATATTGAGTTTCGTCAAGGTGGGTATTTGATCGCAGTGCATGATTCACAGGGGATGGAGCAGGCAAAAAAGAATGTCACGATGCAACGATCCCTTGGGCTTAAGGTGAATATCTTGCAGCCTGAAGAGATACCCAAGGTAGCTGCTATTCTTGATGTGAACGGTATGAGGGTGATTGGTGCGACATTTTGTCCAACTGATGGTCATGCAAACCCTTTTAAGACTACGTTTGCATATGCGCATGCAGCACGGAACTATGGTGCTGAGATCAATACACATACCAGTGTTGTCGGTTTGAAGGTTGCTGGCAAAGCAATTCGTACAGTTGTAACAGACAAGGGAACGATTCATACTGATGTGGTTGTGAATGCAGCAGGGATTGACTCTAAAGAGATTGCGAAGATGGCAAAGGTGAATCTCCCTTTGAAGCCATTTCGTAAGGAGATTATGGCGACAGAGCGGTTGGCACCTTTGTTTGAGGCGATGGTGATTTCATTTAAGGATGGGATTTATTTTAGTCAACAAAAAGAAGGGCAAATTGTTGGTGGAATCCCAATTCCTGAGGAAACTGAGGGATATAAGACGATGCCGACGTTTGCATTTTTGCAGCATATGTCGCAGACATTGACGCGATATGCTCCTGTGTTAAAACATGTGAACCTGTTGCGTCATTGGACAGGATTTTATGATGTTACTCCAGACGCACGGCCGATTCTTGGTGTTGTGAAGGATGTAAAGGGATTTATCCAATGCAATGGGTTTAGTGGTCATGGCTTTATGATATCACCGATGGTTTCAAAATTGCTCACTGATCTAATTGCTGAGGGGAAGACATCAGAGGTTTTGGAAAGTTTAAGTCTCGATCGTTTCAAAGGCAAGGTCACTGAAAAAGAACTTTCCGTTGTTGGCTAAAAAAGAATTATATCATAAATGATATAAAATTTTAATATTTTCTTCTAAAAACAGAATATACAAAGTAGTTAAGAATTAAAGATTTTGTCTAATAAGAACACTAATATAAAAAAAGAATAAGAATTTTTTAATTTTTCAAGGAATTATTGTATCAAATTTGATATAAAAATTTATTATTCTCTCATAAAAAACATGACAAACTAGAGATGTTTTGAAAACATATGTTCTAAGAGGTTTACCGGTAAACCACTGAAAGATAAATCTTTTTTTTGGTATAGTCGGAATCATAATATATGATTCGTTCGTTTCTCACCAAGAGATATGGACTATAACCAGATTGGTTTTAAAGCAGGACTTGAAATACATCAACAGCTAGAGACCCATAAGTTATTCTGTCACTGTCAATCAAAGTTAACAGACGAGGTAGTCTATAGCCTTGAACGAGTGCTACGACCAACGCAAAGTGAACTGGGTGATGTCGACAAGGCGGCTCTTGAGGAAGCATCACGCAAGAGGAGGTTCTGCTACAGTGCAACAGAAGCGTCAACTTGTCTAGTCGAAGTAGATGAAGAGCCACCGCATGCAGCGAACAACGAAGCTATCGACATTTGTCTTACCGTAGCCTTACTTCTGAATGCAAAACCCGTTGATGAAATACAGTTCATGCGTAAGATTGTTATCGACGGATCGAACACCACAGGGTTCCAACGGACCACTTTAGTTGCAATAGGTGGTCAGCTTCAGAACGTACGAATCTCAACGCTTGCCTTAGAAGAGGATGCAGCAAGAAAACTTTCCGAGAAGGAAAACCTCGTACATTATAGCTTGGATCGACTTGGCATTCCACTCATTGAGATTACTACCGAGGCCGACATTATCTCACCACAGCATGCTCAGCAATCTGCTGAACAGCTTGGTATGCTGTTGCAGGCGACAAAAAAGGTGAAACGAGGGTTGGGTACAATCCGGCAGGATCTTAACATCTCTATCGCACGAGGGGCACGTGTCGAGGTGAAAGGAATCCAGTCGCTTAGTGCGATTTCAAAGGTTGCAGAACAGGAGGCATTACGTCAGAAGGGGATTTACGAAATCTCAGAAATACTTAGTAAGCGGGCATGCAAAAACGATTTAAAAAATGTTACTTGCATCGATGTCTCTGGCGTGTTTGTGACGACAAAATCAAAAATCATACAGAGGAAGCTTAAAAAGAAAGGATGTGTCAAAGGGATCCGCCTTCCAGGTTATCAAGGGTTACTTGCCCAGGAGTACACATTCTTAGGCAAGGATTTCTCAATCTACGCTAGACTTGCGAGTGGCATTAGTGGTATTATCCATAGCGATGAGATGCCAGGCTATGATCTTTCAGAACAGGAGATATCGGAGGTTTACAGGCGACTACAGATAACTACTTATGATGCGTTTGTTCTTGCATTTGGTGACGAACCAATAGTGGATGTAGCATTAGATGCGGTGCTGCATCGAGCGATGATGTATTTCGATGGTGTCCCTGAGGAGGTTCGTCGGAGCCTTGCTGATAATACCACTGAGTATATGCGGCCGCTACCTGGCGCCGCGCGCATGTACCCGGAGACCGATGTAGCTCCCGTGCGAATCACCGCTAAACGATTACAGAACATACAGCTCCCAGAAAAACCCTGGGAGAAACGACAAAGACTTTCCTTACAATACAACCTCAACGAAGAACAACTTACTCAGTTGCTTTCTAGCGGGTATGAAGATAATTTTGAACAATATGCAGCACAATTTCCAGGCATGGAGAACACTATCCTTCGTACTTATCTAAATACTCTTCCAGAGCTTGAAAAGGAAGGATTTCAAATAGAAACCCTTACAGAATACCTATTGACAACGGCATTCTCTGGTTTAAAGCAGAGAAGGTATGCAAAAGAGGCATTACCAGCTATCCTTCGATATCTTCTCACACATCCAACAGCATCATTTGAGGACGTCATAGAGAAATGTGGTGTGCACTTTTTAGATGAAAAGGAAATTACACAGGTCATCCATGGAATTGTTATCCAGCGAATAGATTTTGTCAGAGAAAAAGGAATCAATGCGCTTCGACCCCTCATGGGTCTTGTGATGAAAGAGCTGCGGGGAAAAGCAGATGGAAAACTAATCAGCATGATCCTTGAAAAAGAGATACGAAAAGTTATTTCGTCATAAACTCAAACCATCGTACGTTTCCTTGCTCTACAAGTGTTTTTATATGGTCTTGTTCCTTTGTACGTGGTGTGCTGTCAGTATAGAGGCGAACGAAGAGAATGCTGTCTTCTTCGAACTGGATTCCATTAATAGGAGAACCGATAAATCGGAAATTATCAGGATCATAGGGATAGTATTTCATGGTTTCTTGATACTGTTGTTTTTGATTAGTGATTGTTTGCATTCGTTCTTGTAATGGGGTCACCGTGGTTCTATAGGAAATCCACACACCAAGCAGGACTCCTATTATGATTCCAATAATTAACACCCAGAGTGTCATTAAGGGATCCATATGTCTTCCTCAAAAAAAAGGATAGATAAAGAAGTTGAATAATCTTTTCCGTTCAACTGTGGCTCGAAGGAGTGACACATTTCTTAAAAAGGAATCTAAGGTTTTTAATACCGTCTTTGAAGCTTTCAATTTTTACTTGACCTTCCCGGGCAAACAGGGTGGAGGGGATCTCTTTTGCTTTAATACGCTTGTTTTTGAACATCTCTATTTTTATCTCTTCTGAGAAGGGCATACCGTTGTTGAACTCGTCCAAGGGCTGTATTTTTGAAAGAGCGTCTCGTCTGAAGATCCACATCCCTGATTGGGAGTCACGGATGTTGACAAGGAAAAGAATACGTAGCGTCCAGGCTAAAGTAAGGTTTCCAAACCGATGTTTAAGGGACATAGAGCCGTGTTTTAACGCGGCGAAACGATCCGTGGTTAAGAAATCAAGATGCTGATCTATGAGCAGTTGGATGTATTCATGAATCATATTAAACGGATATGTTGCATCAGCATCACCGGTAATGATGATATCCCCCGTTGCAGCTGCAAGACCAGTTTTATAGGCTCTGCCATAGCCTTTTCGTTTCTCAATGAGTACACGTGCTCCTTTTTCTGATGCGATTTCCCGTGTTTTATCTATAGAATTCCCATCGACAAGAATGATTTCTAGATCCCAGTTATGGTTTTTAAAATAGTCTGTATTAACCGCGTCAATTGTTTTGCCGATGCCTCGTTCCTCGTTGATCGCCGGGATAACAATACTTACCTTCAGAGTTAGTCACTCCAAGAAAAAGTATAAAAACAAAGGGGTTAAAAGGGTTTTGAAAAAAAAAACTTTAAAAAAAATGAGAAAGAAGGGGGTATAAAAACCCCTTTTTTGGTGTGTTTTACTTTCGTCTGCGTCTGAGCAGTAAGAATGCTACTCCGATCGCTGCGATGAGTGTTAGCAGCTCAAATCCAGGAATGCCACCGCCTTCCTCAATCGTTATAGTATCTGATATGGGATCATATCCTGGGAAGGTTGCGGTTACTGGATAGTTACCTGCTTTGCTTGGTGCTGTGATGGTGACGGTTCCGCCAGCACCGGTCGTGTAGGTGTTTCCCTCGAAGGTGACTGTTGCACCAATGACGGCTTTACCGGTATCGTCTGCGACGGTTAGGGTGAAGGTCTGTCCAGCTTTTACTTCACCAGCGATAGCGACGATGAGTTTTGGTATGTTAAGTACTGTAACGATTACGCCTGTAGCCGTGATATATCCTTCCGCACTCGCCGTGATAGGATAGGCCATCGAGGTTGATACGGTGGGTGCAGTAATAGTCGCGACTCCGGTGTTGGTCGGCCAGGTCTGTCCGTCGAACGTGAATGTGACTGTAGTATCAGTGATGAGTACATCATTGGATCTTGCTTCAACAGTGAAGGTGTCTCCTTCGTCAACAGATGGGTTGAGGTAGATGGTCATTGGTTTTCGAGCTGTTGCGACGATGACAAATTCATTGTCAGGGTCGCTAGCATTTTCCATGTAAATAATAACTTCACCACTTGCCTCAGCGGTGATTGAGAATTGTACTATTCCATCCGCATCAGTGGTTTCATTGTCAGGTATTTTCGCAAGAACTGTATCTGTAAGAGTTGCATTCCATGCTTCAAGACGTACGTCAACGCCTTCTAGAGGAGTGCCAGTTGCAGGGTGAGTGATAGTGATTGTTACTAATGTTGCTTCACCATTATAGATCGTTGCAGGGTTTGGTGTTGCCGTCGCAGTGGTTACACGCAGTAATCCATCAGCAGGTCGATCCTCACCGCCATCAGGTCGATAGCTGAATGTAACGTTCCCAAGTGTTGATGCGTTGACTTCATCAAGAGTACCGACTCCGTCTTCGACAGAGATTTCTGTTGTATCCCCAAGGATTGATGCCTCCGGGGAACCCGTCATATTATAGATTGTTAAGGTACCGTCTCCTGCAGGAGTGAGCTGGAAGGTCATATTGACTGCGTCATCAATCTTCCATGCAAGAGTTGAGGGTGAAGAGGCGACAACGTAGCTTGTAACGATAAGTGTTGCGTTATTTCCTCTGCTATCACAGGTGTCATTCATTGCAAAGATATAGTAGGTTCCTCCTGAAAGAGGAATCAATTCGTCTGTTATGTCATAAGCGCCGTCTTTATACCATTCGTCTACGCCGGTTACATACTCTCCGGTTTCGTTAAACAATGCAACAGATAGACCATTGGTATCAGGGTTTCCACCACCAGCAAGGCTGACCATGATATCATATTCAACAGCATCACCAGCATAGGCAGTAGTGGGAGTCATGTTGACGATCATATTATGGTTTCTGTCCATAATGACTTTCGTGTATCCCCAGAATCCTTCATACCATCGGGCTGCTACTGTAATGTTCTGTGGTGCAACATCTGGAGTAGTTGAATCTTTTTTATATGGTTGTATCCAGAACGTGTACTCACCATTTAATCCATTGCCCGCCCCATTGTTTCCAATCGTGGAATTGAATTCAACACCTAAGTCTTCCCACATGAGATAAACCCGAGCATTTTTTACGACTGCTTGATCCATATCTGTGACTGTCACCGTCAGGTTATAATCTGATCCAACGGTGAATGCATCAACCGCAGATGTCACATATGTTCCGTTGACAATTTCAATGGTTTGTGTTGCAGAGCCGTTTTCATCTCCAGGCCAATCGATGGTTAATGTGATTTCCCCACCGGGTTTTGTCGGAGTTACCGTAACAGTCCATCTCCCTTTGGAACCAGAGTAAACAAGGTCGGTTTCTGTAACAGGGTAGAGAATATCTCCTTCAATGGTGATATTATCCATGGCTCCATCTAGTTCATCAGGGTCGTCACCATAATATGCATTTCTGTATTCATCTATAATACTTCGACCAAAAATATCAAAGACGATGTCTATTGTGGTAGCTTGCCCAGTGGGAGATATGTACTCTGGAACATCCACTTTCTTATCGCTTGGTGATCCACTGCCATCGTTAACAATCACAAGTTGCACTGGCGGGCTTACACTTTTCACGGTAAAGCTTGCAGTATTGTTCCACTCATAGGTATCATCGCCATTAGCATCATATCCGAAAACGACTCTCCAGGTACCGTTTACATTATCATCGCCAAGAGCCGTCGCAAGATCTTCCCAATCAGTTCCCTCATCGAATCGATCAAGTTCAAGTGAATAATTACCATTGCCCTCATTGGTGATACTAAAAGGTATGTATTTCGATCCATACTTAAGGACTATCGGACTAGGAGTAAAATCGAGTCCAGCTCCGGTGTTGTTAGTCACATTGATATCAATCCGTGTTTCGAATCCCCAGTAAATAGTTGTATTTGTCAATATAATATTTGGTTTTCCTGTGCCAACTGAAAAGGTCTTTTTAGTAGCGTTCTTTTCAGGTGGATCCCAAGGACCTATCGTTGTATAATCATATCCTTCAGTAATCCCTATTGGGAACGTTAAACCATTTCCGTAGGCAGGGTCATAGGCATCATTGACTCCATTGCCGTCTTCATCTTCATCACCATAGTAATAAAATACCCCATATTTATCAAGATCTCTATATGCTTTAATGGTGTATTTTCCTGCATATTCGAAGTACGTTTGGTCTAATGTCGCAGTACCTTGACTGTATTCATGGTAGACGGTATTATTATCAGGATCAAGAACAGCAATCATACATGCTGCATTGTTACCGTCTTCTGTCACGGTTATCTCAAGCTCTGCATCTGATCCATAGGAGAAAGTTGAGGTAGAACTTATACTCAGAACAGTTGAAGTGTTGACCCATAAATATCCCGCGTATGGGTAACTTGCACCACCAATATCATCGAAGACCCACATGCCTGCTCTTAAAAAAGAAATTGAATTTCCTCCAGTGTTCAGCGTGTCAAGATCCCTACTTTGTAAGGGCCATCAAATGAAAAATTCTGTGCTATCCCTGGAGAGATAGACCAGTAATTTGGGTAATATAAATAATAGGTGCCATTTGCTGCCCATTCTGAAGTGTTAATCTTGATCTGCCCACTTGAATACGTAGTATCGTAGACAATGTTTATTGTTGCATCGCCCCATTCATCCACACCAGGTTGTGCACTCGCTTCTTTTACAACATCTAATTGGTTTAATACTACCAGCATTGATAGCATCATTGTCATTACTACCAAGGTAGCTATTATTTTGTTTGCTTTCATTTTTTTCATGTCCTCCTAAATTCATCTTGCATATTGCTTCATGAAAGTCGGGTAAAACACTGGGTTCACACCGTGAACCACCATATAAGTCCCTCTCTAGTGTAGATGTAGGTAACTTATATCTGTGTCCTCACCGGACCTCAGGTGACGTAAATATCTACCTTGTTTATATACATTACGATTTTCCTTCCTTATCTTATAAACAACTATTGGTATAAAATTTAGATTAATCACTTAAAATGTTTTCGCTTCAATTTGCTTTTATTTTCTATAAATTTTAAAAATGAATCGCGTTTTCCTTCCATCTCAGCATTCATCAAACCCACTACCTGCCGTAATTTTTCTTGTAACTCAGTTTCATAGAAGATCCTAACTTTTTTCAACTGCAGGATCTTTCCACAGCGGGTGCATTTCGTCGTCTTTGACGAAAGATTCACTCCTTTTACATATTTGCAGTTCGGACAGACAATGACACCAAATCTCATACAAGACAACGGTAACAAATAAACCTTAACTAATAAATATACCTATTATTATGTGGGCTTGACAGCATCACCCGCCTTAGCTCAGTCTGGCTGGAGCGGCCGGCTGTAGACTCTATGGCCGTAACCGGCAGGTCCCCGGTTCAAATCCGGGAGGCGGGACTTACCTCTTTTTGTTGTAGAAGAACTTTATATTATATCCATAATATTTATTCATTTATTTTCTATTACTATTTAGATAATGATAAAGAAAAAAACAAAAGCGCTCTGTGTTCCGCTCAATCAAGCTGAGCCAGTACGAAGAGAGCTTCGCCAACGGCAGCTTCTGCGAGACGATGTAACAATGATAAAGGAAAACACATGCATCTATTTTCCACTCATAAAGGTCCCAGAGAATCTAACCAATTATAGAGTTGTCACTAAAGCATTTGAGGTAAGACAAAAAAAACCTCATTCGTACAAAGAACTCCTAAACCTTCCAGAAAAATATGTGGATGAGCTTCCAACATCATATGATATCGTAGGATCAGTTATCCTGATTAAGCTTCCAAAAACTCTTAGCAAGTATGAGAAAATTATCGGGAAAGCATTGCTAGAAACGCATAAAAACATACAGACCGTCTGTCTCATCGACCCGGTTTCAGGAGAACTTCGGACAAGGACTATCACGATTATCGCGGGAAAGAACCAAACCCTAACCACCCATACTGAATATGGATTATCATTTGATGTCGATGTGGCAATGACGTATTTTTCTCCGCGACTTGCATCAGAAAGAAAACGAATCGCAACCTATGTAAAACCTGGGGAAACTGTAGTGGACATGTTTACAGGTGTTGCACCATTCTCTATTATGATCGCGCGGTTTTCAAAACCAAAGAAGATTTATGCAATCGATAAAAACAAAAAAGCAATCTTATTGGCACGACAGAACATTAAGAAAAATCATGTCCTTGACACCGTGGAAGTAATTCAAGCTGATGCAACTGATGTTATTAAATTTATTCCTGAAAAAGCAGACCGGATTATCATGAACCTTCCGTTTTCAGCGTATAGGTTTTTTTCTGCTGCATTGTCCATTGCTGCCTCACTCTGTAAAATCCATTACTATGATATTTTACAAGAAAAAGAAATACAGGAAAAGATTTCTTTTTTAAAGAAGATCGCAGCAGGACAGAAATATATTCTAACAGACATATCAGTTCATAAAATAAAATCCTATGCACCAAGAGAATTTTATATAGGGTTAGACATTACAGAATTTTATATAGGGTTAGACATTACCGCTACGAAACACGCCGACGTAGCTTAGCCCGGTTGAGCGGCTGACTTGTAATCAGCAGGTCGGGGGGCCAAATCCCTCCGTCGGCTCATTTTTATCATTTTTCTCCTGTAAAAACATCATTCTGTGTGAAAAATAGAAGAGGGCTTTTGACCCCTTTAATCCTACAATCACAATTGAACATCTACACAATAACTATTATTAGAACTCGTGTCATTGCTTCCCCTCAGGAAGGATTATTTTCAAGTTCAGGGGAAGGGATTTGAACCCCAGATTACCGGTTAAATTCTAAGTTAAGTATAATAATTACTCCTATAAAAGACTACAATTCCAGATGATTTTCAGGTGGTTCAACCCATATCGCCCAAAAACAATTCAATGCTAACCCAATATAATCAACGACTACAACAATAAAGAAAATAAAATAATAAAACAAAGCAATTATATAACATATAACAAAAAGAGGAAAGAGAAGGGTGCATAATACGGGGAACGTCCAATTTATCGCTTTCTCGTTTTCACAATCACAATTAGAAGTCTGTAACTGAGTTATCTCTGCATTAAGTGTCTTATCTTTTTTTATGATAGTAGTTATTTTCTTCTGCATCTCCAGACTATTGAACTGATAGGTCCCAAGAATGGATTGAATCCTTGATTTACTAATAACCTTTGAGAGTATCAAACCAATGAAATACATCCTCTTTAGTTGATTCTTTGTTAACACAGGCATCTCTGATGCCAGGAATATTCCTCTGCTCATCTGGGATTTGAGGATGATTTGTTGTATCTCCTTATTGTTTACTAAATCAACCATAGTCTGAAATAACAACTCCCTCTGATTGACTGCTTCATTTATAGTTTGTGTATTTGATGATTGAACCGATTGATACCCAATCACATTAGTCAACGAAACAAGAATAAGAATGACAATTGCAATGATGCTAATCCCGATTAAAGGATACTGTTTCATTGATTTTCCTTCCCTATAAAAAGAACAATCTTTGCTTATTTAAAACTTCGTGAGAAGGGAAAATTATGCAGGGATGGGATTTTGAACACTTGGACTCAATCAATAATAAAAAAAACAAGCTGAAACCGTGTCAATGCTTGTCCGCTCATAGTATATAAAACTATCATTTTCTACGTTTTATGCATATTTTCGGCTGTTTTTTACGTTAGTAAATACAACCTTTTGTTGTATTCCCTCCGTCGGCTCATTTTACCATTTTTTCTCCTGCTAAACACCCTTAAAATTATAAAATCATAAATGGGTTTAGGACCTCTTGTCTAAGAACTCACCCCCTAACGAATATTAGTACCAAGGTTTTAAATCCCTTCTCATGCACTCCATTGACTCCAATAGGAGAAAAACCATTATTTTTTTATTTGTTCATGTTGTTGTGGTAAAAAAAGAGATTTGACTTGGAAGTCGACATCTTTTTCTCTTAGGATTCTTATATTTTTACAGAGAAAAAATTATTTTGTATTAAAAAAACGATTTGGACATGTATTTTCTTGCAAATTTATATTCGAAATCATATCAGCTTATCATTCATTTATAATATGTCAATTACAACTGTGTTATAACCTCTATTTATCTTAGGCACTATAGGGCAAATTTTTTTTGCGAGCTCATTTTCATTCAATTTGATATAAAAATAATAGTAAAAATGAATGAGAATTGAAAGAGTTTTTAAAAATAATTGAAAGAAATTGAAAGGAAATAAACTACTTATTGATAGAATTTGAAAGAAAAATGATTAAAGAACCTAGAAATAAAAAAATTTTTATAATACATAAAACCTTTTTCTAAGGATGTTAAGTGATAAAGAGAGAAAAAAGATAATCAATTTAATTAAACAGGGTAAAACTAATTATCGTATATCGAAAGAAACTGTTCATTCTGTAAATACTATTCAGCACATCCGTGAAGAATTAGAAGAAAACGAAAAAAAACAGACACAAATAGAGGAGGCGTGTTTCAACAGTCCTATAGAAGCGACACGAGGGTTCATAGCTCAGCTTGAAAAATTTATTCAAATGAAAAAATTCAGTGATAAAGAAAAAAAAGAATGGGGGGAACGTTTAGAACAACTGAGAGAAATAATCCAAGAGGAAGTAGATGACAGGATAAATATAGAACGAGAAGATGCAGTTAAAAAAAGAGATCAGGATTGGAATAAATTACTCGAACAATCTTACATTAAAAAAGAAGCAGCTACAAATTTGGAGAACTTGATCCATGAACGGGACACAATCATTAAAAATCTTAAGACAACGATTGAAGAAAAAGATCATTTTATTGATACTCGACTTGAAAAAGACGTGATACGATATCAAAAACACTTGAGTAAAGTACAAAAAGTGTTTGATGCTGAAAAAACTCGTTTTACCAAAGATGCAGAGATCCAATATTCATATGTTAATAACTTATTTTTTGCAGCGGTTGAAAAGCAAGAAGCCAACAAAACGCGTGAGAAACAACTTGATGAACGAGAAGAAAAAATAAAAAAACAGGAAGTTGAACTAGAGACCAACAAATAAAACAGATAAATTGTCCACTGATCGTACTTGTTTACCACCTAATGGATAAAAATTTTTTTTAGCGAGACAACATTAATTTTATTAGTAACTTTTCATCAATATATCATACTCTGCAAGTATTTATTTAATTAAAAGGTAAATAATTTCATTTTATCTAATAAAAGATTTGAACTTGAAGTTTAGGTCTTGTCTCCTACACTTAAATACACTTAAAAACTTACCCTTTATAAATAATACTTTAATATGAAAAATCAGCAGTTTCTCCTAATTTTTTTGTAGTAACCCGGACTTTTTTTACGTAATCCTCCAGTGACTTGATTTTTCTTTTTTTCTCCTGTAAAACATAAATATTTGCTATTTTTTAACTGAGAGCTTTAAACCTTAAAAATCATTTTCTTTGATGGATATTAAGATGATTGTGCGATTAATAGATAATATTAAATTATAATGATTAATAGGATTAATAGGATTAATAATATTAAGGAGAGGAAAAAAAGATGTGGGAATACATAATCTGTTCAGGTATCTGGATTGGTTTTATATTACATTGGATAACTGGTTCAATTCCAAAACATAGAATTTTTGAAATCTTTGCAGGATGTAGCATAAGCATCTGTCTTACACTACTAATTTTTGGCTTATTCGGTTGGTATCATAACGCAATATCACAAGTTTTACAAGTTATCGGAATTGTTCTCATTTGTATAACAATTGCTTTTGCTTTAATCACATTTGTTACTTTAAAGATAAAAGGTAAATCTAAAAAAGGGATTGAGAATACAACTGTTTTGATTGAAGCAACTATTTTTAGCGTGGCTCGTCATCCATTATATTTAGGATTTGCTTTATGGGGAATTGGTCAGATATTAGCAATTCAATCTATTATTTCTGTGATTTTAGGTGTTATCGCAGTATTTTGTTCTTGGATGGCAGCCAAAAAGGAAGATGAATTTAACCTCAAGAAATTTGGTGATAGTTATAGAGAATATATGCAAAAAGTTCCCATGTGGAATTTGATAAAAGGATTAAGAAAAAGACATTAGGGAATAAGAATTTAGGTCGAGTGTAGACCCAACAGTGTAATAATGAAGATGGGAAAACTCGAGAAGAAAATTGTTAACAGTAAACGACATGCACAAACGAATATAAATCTGATTGAACGATTCTTTGATCTTAGATATTGCAGAATTTATCCTTAAAAGAAAAAAAACATATCTCTTACACAACGAAGAGGTAAAGTAAGATGAAAAAGAGAAGGAGGAAACTTAATTCATCTTTTATTCTTTGAAAAAATGAACATCTCTCTGAGGATAGGGAATGCTAATCTCAGCTACATCAAAAGCTTCTTTAATCTGTTTGATAAGTTCTCTTCTCACCGGCCAATAATCACCAGTATTTACCCAAGGACGTAAAACAAGATTAACACTGGAATCACCAAGTTCATTTGCTGCAACGAGTGGTGATGGATCTGATAACACTTTCCCATGATTTTTTATAACATCTGATGCTATCTTTATTGCTTTACCAATATCATCATTGTAACTTATTCCAACAACAAGGTCAATCATCCTCGTGTTCATCGCGGTATAATTTGTTATAGCCTCTCCCCAGACTTTCGAATTCGGGATAACAACCTTTTTGTTATCAACAGTAAGGAGTGTCGTATTACTCACACCCACATGTTGAATAGATCCTGAGTTACCTGCAGTATCGACATAATCACCAACTCTAAATGGTTTCGTCAATGCTATCATAAAACCTGCAGCGAGATTTCCAAGCATATCTTGAAAAGCAAAACCGATGACAAAACCAAATACAACAGAAATGCTTACTAATCCTGCACCGACATCAAGGCCAAGAGTACTGACAGCAATAATTAAAACAACAATTAAGAGTAATATTTTAGCTGTTCTACTCATAAATTCAATGAGGATCTTTTCCATATTCGCTTTCTTCATAGCACGACGAATATATCGAACAACAAGCCCCACTAGTATATAGCCAATAATTAAAATCAAGATTGTAATAACGATATTTCCAACAGTTAAATTTGTCATAGGTATCTGTATCGATAAAAATGAAGTTATTTCTTGAAGATCCATATACTCCTCTCCAACTTTAACATCATATGTAAATTTTATTTAATATAATTTGTTATTTTTTTATAAAAATAATCGCTGTAATAGAATAACAATGATAAAATTTTAATATCGTAATTAGAATTAGTTATAAAATTTAAGAACTAAGTATGAAAATTACCATTTTCTCCTTATCCTTAGGGTAGTATTCCAGACTTTTTATCCTCACACAAGTGTACCTTCTTAAATGGGAACTAAAAAACTACATTATTAAGAAAAAATTTTGCTTTAATTATTTAGAATAGTCTTTTCAAAATGTAGATTTATCCGAATGTTGCGCTTATCCATATGCCAATAAAATGAGTTATAATGATGACACATACTGCGATACCGATATTTTTCATTATTAATATCGAAGGTTTAATGCTTTTCTCTCGAGCGGTTAATAAACTTATTATAAACAGAAGAAATAATCCAAATAGTATACTTTCAAGAATAGCAACGTGAAGCTCAAAAATCAAAACTGGGATAATAAAAATTGACGAAAAAATAAATTTGCTTATAAAAGTGGTCAATGTTGATTCCCATATTTCTTTCATATTGTAGATTTTTTCAATTTCTTTTGCAATATGAATACTTATAGCTTCTGCAAACCCCTCTGATATCGCAATAGCTAAAATACCACCAATGACCACAAGTTTTGAGTCAGTGCTAGACTCCAATCCAACCATCAATCCGAGAGTCCCAATGATTCCAGATGTTAATCCAAAACCAAACCCAATTCTAAGAGAACGTCTCATTAAGAATTGATTGGATTCTATATTATATATATTTATTTATTCTTATTAACATGAGAAAAAATCAATTTTTACCGGAATTTATGTGTTCAAATCCCTTTCCCTTTATTTTTAAAATATTGATATTTTTTTATTTTTTGTTTGAATCGCTAAATGTCTTAAATTCATTTAATAATCGTTTTATCAGAGATTTCTCCGTTCTGAAAATGTTTATCTAACCAACCAGAAACAACATCTTCTCTACTATCAAAATATTTGACGTAGGGTTTAATATCTAAAAGGGGTGTTCTATCTATCATATCCACCTGAGTAAAATACAGTTTATTCCCTTCAATCCGTTGGATTTTCACAACAGAAAAACCTATATGATTTGGACGATGTGGACTACGTATTGCAAATATGCCGTGTGTTTCGTCTTCAAGAAATGGTTTTCCTTTAATTGTAATTTTATTTGATTTATGAAAATAGTAAATAACTATACAATGGCTAAATTTATCTAAATCCTTTAAACCTTTGATATATTTCTTTTTCACTTCTATAAACGCCTCTACATCATCTTTAAACCTTCCTTGTATAGGTATATCCTTACTTTTTTTATAAGGTGAATAAATTTTTCCAATTGGATACATGACTATTTGGGGCATGGTGTCACTTATACTCTCTAATGCTTATTTACTTAAAAAAATTGTTTAATCAAATTTTTTTAGATTTAACTCGTGTTCAAATATCGGCCCTTGCACATTATCCTTCTTTCTCAAATGGAACTGTAACCTATGGGTATTACGTTCGTCCCAGATATGTTACTTATTAGCAAGGTTTTAAAAACAACTTGTCCACCATACTGCAGACTTGATGAGCGTCATCCGATTTTAATAATAAAATTGACTATCAATTATTAGGAGAAAAATGATGGTCATTTTTTATCATATTATAAATATCGATATAAAGTGCAAAATCAAAATGAGAGTAAATAAAAATACTATGACCATACTATGAAAATCACCTTTTTCTCCTTATTTTTTCAGTAGTAACCAGACTTTTTTCTGTATCCCACCGTCAAATTGTAACACAACGGAATATGTGTAATTATAAAGAACTTCATTAAAATAATCGATTTTTTAAAGATATAAATATAGATTCACTAAATCACAATCATATTACTCTATATCCAAATATCATACATCTAAACAATACATACATAATAACCCTGTTTTCTTGTATGTATGCACATACAGACAGACAAACAACACCAACAGCATCATCATAATATTTTTTTCTACTAATAAATACTTCATTTCCTAATAAATTACTATATATTATCTTAATAAAATTTAGTATTTTAAATTTGGATATGTTTTTAAAGAAAAAACTAATACAACATTGTGATATTAGAAAATTGGAGAGGAGATAAATGAGAAAATTAAAAGGTATCAAAATATTTTCTTTGATATTAATCATAAGCAGTCTTCAAATAACATCTTTAGTAAGTGCTACAACTACTGTCGTATTTAATCCCACTTACGATACAATGATCAAATATGAATCTCCATATACACCTTATGGGAATTTATGGCATATGGCTGTGAGAAATGTATATGGAGACAGTAATAAGAATTTTTATGAAATTGATTCTCTAATAAGCTTCAATATTTTCTCCATACCGTCAACGGCTACCATACTTTCAGCAACACTATATATGTATTATTACAATTGGTCTGGGACTAATCCTGCAGGGAGGAATCTTACCCTCTATCTTATAACAAGTAGTTGGAACGAGCAATATGTTTATTGGAACACACAACCATCCTATGCGATTATGTACTCAAGTAGCTCTTTTGTTCCCAACTCGGTTGGACAATGGATGAAATGGGATGTTACCAATGATATTAAAAATCTTGTTAAAGAACGAGCATACTATGGATGGAAAATAGCAGATGAAAATAACTGGGAAAAACCAAATGTTCCAATGACTTACTTCAGGACAAAAGAATATGGTAACTATATCCCTTATCTTGAAGTCTCCTATACCGTAGCAGAAGCAAATATAAAACCTATTCCAGGATTTTTTATCACAGCCAATAACCCATCGACAAAAGACTCAATACAATTCACAGATACTTCCTACGATCCAGACGGAACAATTACCGACTGGTTCTGGAATTTTGGGGACGGAAATAGCTCTACAAGCAAAACCCCTACACATACCTACACCCAGAGTGGGCATTATACCGTGACCCTACAGGTAACTGATGATAAGGGTATGACCAATTCGATTTCATCGGTTCTTTCAATATCGTCATCAAACTCTACACCAGGGTTTGAATTTCTCATCGTAGTTTGTGCAATCGCATTTATACTCTGTATAAAATTCAAAGTGAAAAAACGAAAATAAAAATAACTCTTTAAATATATTTGCACAATAAACAATGATCTACAACCTTGGTTAAACACTCAATTATACTCTATCACTTTTTCTTATCTAGGATTTTTAGATATAACTTCAGTTATATTCTATGGGACAAATCTATTTTTTCATATCTCTTTTCCAATTCACCAACTTTTTCATAATACTCCTTCTATTCTTCTCTAAAACGTTTACATTAGTTCCTATATTTTTACAATATGAAAAAATACCGACAAAACTTCAAATACCATGAGAACAAAGACAGGACAGTAGGTGAAAGAGATGGATAACACGAAAACAACTCTAGTAGGGTATTCGAAGTGGACTACCACTCCACTTAAAAATAAAACAAAAAATATGGGAAAAAAACATACCTATAAAAAATATTCCCATAACTCAAAGGGAGGATAATTAATCTGTAAATCAGGAGGGAAAAAACAAAATGACAAATAATTGTCTTGTTTGTGGATCTGAACTAAGAGAAGATGCGAAATTCTGTCCTGTCTGTGGAAGAAAACTCGAACAACAAACCGTTAGTCCAACACCACCACCGCCAACTCCGGTTTCGTCTCAACCGCAACAAAAAAAACAAAAACCTAAGGTTTCAACCACACCAGCAACAACACAACCAGTAACAAAACAAAACCATGGGATTAAGTATGGGACCGGGAAAAAAGCCATCGTTGGTATCTCGTTAACTGTTGTAGCTGTTGTTATCGTAATCTTTTTTGTCGCAAATCTTCTCGGCGGTACAAGTCCATTTGTTAGCGCTGATAGTCGTTTCGTTGGAGAATGGGAAGAAAACACCTTAGGAAATCCAATTATCTGGAACTTCAAAAGCGACAGCACCCTTGAGAACCCCTCTTCCGATGGTGAGATGAATAATGTAGGCACATGGAATGTTGATGTCACATCACTTTGCCTGTTCTACCGTCAGTATAATCAAACCGTCTGTTATACCTATCAATTCTCAAACAATGGGAATATACTAACGTTAGAGAGAACTGCAGTGGGCGATAGTTATCCTGCGAATATACTGCTAACAAAAAAAGGTCAACCAGGAAGCGCTCAAACACCATATATACAATGTAACGTAGATTCGGATACGAATAGAATTATCATAACACAGATAGATGAAAACGTAAAATGGAAAGACATACTCGTAATAACCAATCCTGCTGCAACCTGGCAGATCCAAGATGCAAACAACCAAGCTTTGGCAAAAATTGGTATCATCGCCACCATCACCACCTATGTCGGTGCCGGTGATAACATATTACTCCTAGCACCCTCAGGCGCTATTACAGTGTCATTAACATATCTACCGACGAGTGCAAGCCTTGGAGAATGGACGATAAACGTCTAAAACACCAGTCCATCATATCAAATGATTGATGGAATCTCTTTTTTTCTTTTTTTGATTCATAAGAAAAAAAATATTAAAAATTGACAATCCTCTGTTCTTTTGTTCCGTTTATTTTTGAAAAATTACAATAGAGTTTTCGATGTAATGTGAATCGTTTTTTCTCTTTACGAATCTTTAAATAAACTCTGTAAACATAGTTGTGAACTACTATTTATTTTTTTATTATTTTGGTAATTATTTAATATAACAAGGTGTTAGATTTCCTGTAATTGCTCTGCTTTTTGTAAATAGTCTATCTAAATTAATAAGATGCATGTTCTTATATAACAGGAGAAATTACGTAAAATATTTAAATAGAAAGAGTTATAATACTAGAGTTAAGGGGTAATAATGCAGAAAAATCATTTAATCTGGATAAATATCTTTATTTCATGCCTAATTATCTTTGCGTCATTTTCACATATTATGAATATCAAAAATGATGCATCTTCAAACCAAACCATAGAAAGGCAATCTCAAAAAAATATCTCTTTTCAAACAATCATAGAGCATTTCAATAAATCATCCCCCCTTGAAACAACAGGCAACCCTCCGAAGAATTATGAATTTATTAATACCTCAGTTGACGAAATAACTCCCTACGAGCAGACAATATCGCCATTGAAAATTACTGCAAAGGGACCAAGTAACTTGTCAAATGTAACGTTATATTATAGATATGGAACAGATAATTCATCTCATATCTACGCAACTGAAATCAATCAAAAGGATGTTTCCACCTCAAATCTAAATTACCCAAATGCCATCACGTCTGTTAATGGGATAGGATTCATAGCCAGTTATCTCACTAATTCCTTAGTCGTATATAATGTAACAGATTCTTCAAATACAGAATTTATATCATCTACAAATGATGGATTATATACGTATAGAGCAGAGAGTACAGAGGCTACCTCTGATGGAAAATATGTTTACCTTCTCACTCGTAATCGTGGCTCAAGTTATGTATCCATGTATGACGCAGCAAACCTGTCCTCTCTTTCTCGTATGGCATCAGACCCCCTTAATAGTTCCTGCCAAGGTGGATGGCTTGAAATGGATGAAGAAGAAAATTTCTTGTATGTCGGTGCAGATTATTATATTAAGATATATAACATAACTGATAAAACAGGGAGTCAGTCACAAAATAAATCAGATGGTCAATTAGATTATGTTGGTTGTATAAGTTTTGTTGATATACTCCCCAAAGGTATTATTTGGAAGCATCACATTGTTGGCGATACATTGTATGTGCCCTGTGGCTATCATTCTAATACCTCTATGGACTACAAGGGATTAAGGATATTTAATATAACTGATAGAGAAAATCCAATATATGTAAATTCTTTGAACTGGTCAACTACCTATGGATGGGACTGCCAAATATTTACCCATTCCAATGGATTTGATTACTTGATTTTCGGTGGTATTTCGCAACTTACTCCCTATCGAAGAGCAAAAGTAAATGTATACAACATTAGTGCAGGGAACCTCACCCATCCGAAATTTATGTATACGATAAACTCGTTAGATCCGGGTGGTAACTGCTCGAACTCTTTTGGTGTCGTTTACAACGATTATCTATTTATGAGAAATGAAAATTTAAACCATACATTAAATCCAAATTGGAATACTGGTTTTTGGGTCTATAACCTATCAGATATCAATAATCCAACAGTTTTTACTAGATTGTACGGCGATGGGGCACCAACGTATTTAGAAACACTTCATTATATTGAAGGAGATAAAAACGATAGCGACAGATCGATATATATGCTATCTATGAATGATGATGCACTCATCGTTATCGATCCAACCTGGGAGACTGTCTATACTGATATAAGCTCATGGGTTCAATTTGATAGCCCAGACACATCATATCCATGGTCTTGGAATTTTGATTTTCCAAATGGAGATGGATATTATGAATTCTATTCAATCGGACAAAAATCAGGTTTCCCCCCAGAGGAACCACCTTCAACAAAAGATACAATGGCCCATTATACTCACTTTAATTTCCAAGTAGATTTCATCTATTCACCAGAGTACCCAACAATACGTGATGTTGTTCTTTTTTCAGATACATCCATCATCCCTAACGGGTGGGTAATTAATTGGGAATGGGATTTTGGCGATGGCAATTTCTCCACTGACCAAAATCCAAGCCATCAGTATGCAAATGAAGGTATATACGACGTCACCTTATACATTAATGATAATCAAGGTGTCATTGGAAACAAAACAAAGACCATAGAAGTAAAACCTCTCGGCTTACAAACCCGGGTAATTATCGGAAAAATCACAGAAATTACCATGGAAGACATCTATATATCGTTTAAAGCAACTGATATTATGTTCTTCTCATTTTCACCACTCACCATAAAACGATATACTTCAGGGGAAATCATTTTGATAACAAAAGATTATTTTGGATTCCTAGGAGAGAAATGGGGTTTTATCTTATGCCATGGAGCACTTGTAACAAGATAGCCTAAGTTTAAATTATAGAAAAAAAGTTCTTAATTATATTCTGCACCGATATCTTTTTTATATAATTCAATGACAATTTTTTTCTTGAAAATCTATTAAATTTATTTTTTTTGTAAAAGGAATATTACAACCGCAATTGCACAGAGAACAAAGAAGAGTTCAAAACCGGGGGTACCTTTTTCAGCCTCTTTTATAAAAATCGTAGTGGTTAATGAACTCACCACGTTTAGTGTATCTTTGACTTCTAAAGTCACAACATAGGAGCCTGCAGAAGAAAACATAGAAGTAGTACTTGGGGTAGTCGACCAGTCTGTATCAAACACTCCATCACTGTTAAAATCCCATCGATATCCAACAATTGTACCGGCTGTATCATTATTTATAGAAGCATCGAAATGTATTTGATCATCCACCATCGGAGTGGCAGGTGAAAAAATGATTACCACAGGGGGGGTAGTATCCATACTGGACTTTATGGTCGCAGTCGTGTTCTTTATAGTGCTTCGTCCGTCATTATCAACAACCGTTAATGTCACTGTATAGATGCCAGGTTCATCGTAGGTATGCGTCGGGGTTTTACCTAAAATCTGATTGCTGCCATCTCCAAAGTTCCACCGATAAAAAATAATAGTACCATCCGGGTCAAAACTCTGAGAGCCATTAAAAGAAGTTGACTGACCAAGTACTGTTGTATACGGTCCCCCAGGATTCACCACTGGTTTCTCATTCTCTAGAGATACTTGTTTTGTTGTAAAAAACCAGATATCGGATTTATTTTCCTGTAGACTATCATTGGCAACTGCATACCACGCATACGTCGTATTAAAAGTTAATGTAAAAGAACAGGATGTGTTCATCCCGCTTGGCACATTTCGAGTAGAGCCAATTTTAAGATCATTTACCGCGTTATAGAACGAGACCTCCGAGATGATTTTACTATCACTATCGACCACTTTGACCCATAATGTCACTTTTAATCCGACGTTTTCTTTATCATCTGCGGGAGAGGGATCCGAGGGTTTTTGTGGCGGTTTTAAAAAAACACCAGCGGGATACCGATCAACGCCTCCAGTCGGAATATTATAGGGACGGTCACCGATACCATCAAGATTACGGTCAATAAATAATTGCCTATAGTACCATTATCCCATTGATTTGCGCCTTGTTCCCTTGCATTCACACTGTTTTTAAAAAACCAATTCAAATAAATCATGTTATTGTTACTTCCAGCGATTGTAGAAAGAGCGGTTGCACTGAGGTTTTGGAAACTATTTGAATACACTTGACACCCGGTTTTTTGAATGCTTAACCCAACCTGGCCACGATCAAAAATATTATTAGCGATAATACAATTAGTAGAGTCTAACGTAATCGCGCTTATGGAATTATTTCTAAAGAAATTTGCTTGGATTACATCATTGTCATTTTCAGTTGTAAAAATACCATGAAAACCATTTTTTATAAAAGTATTTCTTGTTATATTAATCTCTGAGCAGCTTTTTTCGTATATCCCATATACACTCGTTCTAAAATAATTCTGATACAGTATATTATTTTTCGACAATCGCATGCTCACCCCTGCATCAGTTGAATTGGAAATATTGTTATTAGAAAAAAGGTTACTATTCGAAGATAAAACATAGATACCTTTTGTATCATTGACGATATTACCACTGATGGTAGAATAGCTTGATGAATCAAGATAAATACCCCAAAGGGAACAATTAGAAATCGTATTCTTTTCTAAAACAACGTTATCAGCTGCAACATGAACAAGAGCACCGGATTGGGAGGTAATAAAACGCCCGGGATCCTCTAAAACGAAATTTTCAATTTTAACAAAATCTGTAGTAATATCAACAAGATATTTATGCTCGAAACCACGAGAGAGAATGCTTGGTTTATCGTCAATTCCTCCTATAAGGGACACACGTTTATTTATGGTTACTGTTTCATTATAGGTTCCACTGAACACATAAATTGTATCACCATCATTTGCAAGAGCAATCGCCTCAGAGATTGTTTGATACGGGTTGGCTGCAGTACCGTCCCGAGGATATACGAAACTATCATCCACATAAATTTCTCTTCCCGCTACCGTGGACTGCTCTGTCAGTAACACCATTGCTAGACCATGTACTAATATAAAACTTAATACTACTATCGAAAAAGTCGTATGTTTTGTGCTCATAATCCCATCCTTCTAACCAAAGACGCATCTTATTAGAGAATTAAATAGTTTTCCAAACACATACATTTAAAAGAGATCGTTGCCATGATCGCTTGCATGAAGGTATGTCTTGGAGGGACGTTTGATCCCCTTCATAAAGGTCACAAAACACTTCTAAGAAAAGCCTTTGAGGTTGCAGGATCAGACGGTTCTGTCTTCATTGGTTTAACCTCAGATATTCTAGCAAAACACAAAGGAACACACACATCATTTGACCAGAGAAAAAAAACAATCGAATACTTCATCAAAGAAATTAACACTGAGATTCCAGTGACAATCCAACCTCTTTATGATATATACGGCCCGGCCATCGATGGAGATTTTGATGCGATTGTGGTATCCCCAGAGACACAACAAACCGCTGAGGAGATAAACCAAAAACGAACAAATCTTGAGAAGAAACCTTTACAGATCATTCTTATTCCCTTTGTCCTTGCCGATGATAAAAAACCGATTAGCTCTACCAGGATTCGAAACAGGGAGATTGACGAATGCGGGATGGTTCGAGTCAAAGAGTAAATTTATATAGAAATAGTATATCCGCACAAGCAGGTGATCATAGGTGTCCTATGTAATCTTTGAAGTCAAATCAGCAGAAGCAGGGAAAATACAAACCATGCTCCAAGATGAGATCGTCAACCGGCAAAGTATTGTGATACGAGATGCTAATTCCTTAGATATCAAAGAAGCGGTCTCATATCTGAAGATAGAGGGAAGCGTAGAAGGGCTTAAACGCGCAGAAGAACTTGCCAAGGAACTAGGGATGACAAAACTTAAAGAGAAAAAAGCAAAAGAAATCGATGAGAAAATAAAAGAGCAAGAGGACTCCGCTGCCACGGGCATGGGCATGATCTTTGATTAAAAAAAGCTCTTACAGATCCCAATACTCACCTAACTCTTTTTTCATTTTTTTAATAAGGGAAGTGACATCATCGTTACCCTCCGTCAGATCGTCAAACGAAAGTGGATGCGACATCATTTGTCCTAGCTGAGAGAGGAAACATTTACCAATCCATTGGAAATTATATCCACCTTCAAGAGTACATACGATCTTTGATTGGACTGCCTTGAATCGTCTGATGATTTCGCCAAAGAAATTCGCAGAAAGCTTCAGACCACCTAACTGATCCGAATGATGGGAATCATACCCCACGGATATAATAACAAGATGCGGTTTGTACTGTCTGGTGATCGGGATGAATATCTCGTCAATTACTTGAGAGACCGCACCATCTCCTTGTCCATAGACAAGCGGTGCGTTAATGGTATATCCTTTCCCCTCGCCTTCCCCTATCTCATCTGTATCCCCAGTTCCAGGATAATGAGGAGACAAATGAAATGATTGGTACATTACATCGTTTCTTCTGTAGAAAATCGACTGTGTACCATTCCCATGATGCACATCATGATCAAAAATAAGGACCCGTTTTCCTTTCTTCGACGACTCATGAGCCGCAAGGCCTGCATTGTTAAACAAACAAAACCCCATGGAACGCTCTGCCGAAGCATGATGTCCCGGAGGCCGAACTAATGCAAAGGCGTTCGAGGCATCACCATTTACAATATTTCTACATGCCAAAGCAACGCCTCCTGCAGCAAGCCTAGCAGTCTCATAATCTGATTTACAGACATACGTATCCAAATCAATCCATGAGTCCCCATACTCGCTTATCTCTTTTACACGCTGTATCATCTCAGCAGAATGCACCTCATAGAGCAGGCTTTCAGGCAAAAGCTTCGGCTTTAAAAACACAAGGGTCTTGTAAAACGGAGCTTTCTTCAGAGCGTCAAGCAACACATAGAGACGATCCGCATTCTCCGGATGATTCGCAGTGTTATGTTTATTGAATTCATCGGAAAACACAATCTGGGTCACCATAGACTCTCAGGGAATCATCAAACAACCCTCTTATAATCATTACTTCGAAGATTTAAGTACAATGAATGTATTAACAGTTAAAAGTCGAAGTTGGGGAAACGAGGTCATGAGTTCCATACTTTTAGGTCTTTCACCAAATTATCTATATTATCAGGGAAAAACACCACAGCGTGTCTCAGAGCTTCATCATCCCTATTTTCTGGCGTTTCCCCCTTCAACAACAGACGCGCCAACCGCCAGGAAAAATCTCTATGAACAATGGATTCAAAACAAAGAAATCCACCCGAAACTCTCAAAAATCACCGCGATCGGGGAACTGGAACCATATCAAAGCTTCTGTGACTTCACAAAAAAAAGAAACGTTTTCAAAATATACACAAAAGAATCCTATGTGGTCCCAGAGATCAGCGATTATCTGTTTTTCGAACATGACCTCTTCACCGCAGAGCATGATATCCCATACCATCAGCGTGCCTTAGTTGACCTAGCCGCAGAGGGAAAAGCATGGTTGTTTGACACCAAAGGACAAAAAACAAATCTCAAGGTACTTGTCTATGACATTGAAACCACACAGTTCGAGGAGGGAAAGCCACAGATCCCCATCGACATCCTCGGATATGGGTGTTTTGACATAGCAATCCAGTCGGAGAAGAACCTTGAGAAAGAAGAGTTCAGCTTTGAGATTCATAAGACCCCATCACATTGGAAGGATGTTGAGGTGATTCAACATCTTTCACGATCAGTGGATGAAGAGATAGAACATCTACTTAGCTTCTGCAAAGAAGTCAAAGATGCTGACATTATCACCGGTCATAACATTGTTGGTTTTGATAACGTCCATATCTATGGACGGATACATTATTTTCTGAAAAACAAACAAGATCAATTATCCGTTGATGAGAAAAAAATCTTTCAAAATTTTGTTAGTCTGTACTGCCGTGAGGATAAATCATTTCATTTTGGTATCATGGGTGCCGAGATTGTGCAGATGTATCCATGTAGTTTTGACACCTATCTTGCTGCTCGGAAGTTCTATCCTTGGCTTGATGATTATCGATTGAAGAGCATTGCTCCATTTCTTAACATCATTATTGAGAACCGATTGTACCTCGAGCCGACGCAAATCAAACTTGACGAACGGACAATGACATATAATAAGCAGGACATCCAAGAGCAGATCGGAGTTTCGCTGCATTTCCTCCAACAAGCGTTGCCGCTTTCGTTTACGACATGCATGCTGTTTGACATGCTGCTTTCTTCAGGTGCAGTAAACATGTGGGATCATATGGCGCTGCTCCGGGGGGCGTTGAAAAAAAAGATCATTCCGCCAATCTGCCGTGTGAAATCAGTCGCACAGACCCTTGTGAAGGATTTTGATAGTCAGACCACCAAAGAAGCAATCATCAACCTAGCAAAGAAACGACGAGAACAACTATCAAAGGATTTCGTCCGGGTGCTGAAATACGGCGAGGAGATGCCTGACTGGGTGGAGTACCCCCAGGTAATCTACAAAGAAAAGATAAGCGCTGATGACGAGGAAGTCGTCAACTACCATATGCCTGGCGGCATGACCATCAAACCAGACAAGGAAGCACGATCTCATTTCATCCCCTGGTACCAAGTTGTAGTCGCTGATGTAGGTGCAATGTATCCAACGATCCTTAAGGCGATGAACATCGGGGCAGACACAGTGATACTTGCACGGAAAAATGAAACACCGGACGCCTGGGTCTGGTTAAAGAAGCTGCCTGAGGAATTCTTTAAGAACAGAGATGTGAACTGGCGTGCTATTTCCGAACAAGAGACCTATGCGGATAAAGGATACATGATCGGGGTACGAATCGACCGGGAGCCTGGTGTTGTCAACTGTGCTATGACTGGCATCATGAACATGATTACGAAAATAAAACAAGAACTAAAAGTAGCAAAAGGAAAAACACGTGATTCAGAGCTTGAGCAACTTAAGATGATGTATCAAAGTATGAAGGGGGCTCGTAATGCAGGTACACATGGCATCCTTTCAGCTCCAACCGTCACTGGAAGGCAATTTAACCTCTGGGGTGCTGCTGCTATTACCACGAAAGGGCAAATGATCCTTGCAGACACGCTCAATGAATTAAAGAGGAAAAACATACGAGTCGTCTACGGGGACACAGATGGGATTTACATGGGTTGTTCCCGTTCTATGGGAAACCTCCCAGAATTTTCAAAAATCCTAAAGGTTTCTATACCTGTTGAAGAGGCGACTTGGATTACGAAACCGCAGGTTGCCATGGCCGCTATCAAACAGTGTAACTTCAAATGGCAAAACGAACTGAAGTACCCTGAGTTTGAACTTGAGCCAGAACAGCATGATGCGATGATCTTCGTCAAACATAAAAACTATCTTATTTTCGATAATAAAAATGGTTCTATTGAGATGATTACAAAAGGCAATAACTTTAAAGGTTCTGACAAGGCAAATATCGCCCGAAAGGTCCTTGCAGAAATCATGATGAGAGTCTTGCAGGAGAATCCCGTTTGGGAAAAGGAAGAGGAGGCACGAGCTGCTATAAAAGAAAGCATTAAAAGCAAAACCCGGGAGATCGTCTCGCAGTTAGATCTTGAGAAGGTAGATCTGAATGATTTAATCCTTATCCAGGCGGTGCAACCTGAGAAACGCTACAAATTAAACCAAGATGGTTCATCATCGACATTCGGCAGGCGGGCAGAGGCGCTTCAGAAACTGCTTGGCCGGCCAATCAGAAGCAGAATTAAAATGAAGTTTTTAATTACGAAAAGACCATTGCCCGGTATTACAAAACCATCCAAAAGCGGTGTAAAACCAATCGATTATATGTACCCGGTGGACCTGGTAAAGGACCGTAATGAGATCGATCTTAACTGGTATAAGAAGATGATTGAAAATTACGTGCAGGGCGCATTTGGGCTATCGGATATCGCGGCAACAGAACAGAAAGGATTGGATGCATGGATGTAGTGCTGGTTTTAACGCTGTATCTACATATTTCTTATTTTAATTCTATTCAAACCTTGGTTTTTTTTTGATACATTCCATCTCTATCTTGGTATCATTTGTACAACAAACCCTTTAAAAGAACAAAACAACCATTCTGTTGAGACCTATGTTGATCGTCGGGCAAGTGTCAAGTAAAGAAGAGGCAAATGAGATCACATTCATCGCAAAACTTTTTATTGTTGGTCAGCGTGCTAGATTTCTTGCATCAAACACCTATGGCGCTGCTGAAGTGAAGGAAGAAGATAACGGAGATACTAAAAAACATTAGATCTTTTTTTAATTTTAAATCCACGTATCATAAGATATCGTCGTAGCAGAGTTGTACTAATTCTTCTATTGCTTTTGTTGCATCGAGATGCAAAAAACGTTTTCCTTTTGAAACTGAGAGGTAGTTCCTATGGACTTTTTCGAGGAAAGCGAGTTTTTCGAATGGGATGAGTTCCGTCCGATGTTCGATCCGTGCAAGAGATACGTGTGGATTAATCACAAACAGGTAGGTTCTATCAGGTGTGAGAATCCGATTAGATGAAAGCTCTTGTAACCATTTCATAGGGTCCTGAAGCTTGGTTTCCAGCTGTACAGATTGATAGGCATAGGTAGATTCTGCGTACCGATCGCAGATCACGATTTTGCCTTTATCTAACCATTCTTGGATTTGTCTGCAGTGCTGTATACGATCTGCGATGAACGTAAAGGAGGTGACAAACGGATCAGATTGTTTTTTGATGCATTCTTGGACGAATTTGCCGATTGTTGAATCTGTCGGTTCGAAAGTCCAGATGGTTTCATACCCTTCAGATTGTAATTTTTTAGCAACACGTTTTGAGATTGTTGATTTACCTGATCCATCAATGCCTTCAAAGGTCACAAACTGTTTCATGGTTTCTGTTTCTCCTGTTTCCATTTATTATTGTAGTAGCTTAATGGATGACGAATTTTTTTACACAAGTCATCCATCTTGTCGACAGGGCATATCCCATACGTGCGCATTTTCTCGCACCCAGGGCATTTATATTCCGTTGAAGAGGACGCTCCTGTGATATGCTCGACCTGATATTTTGTTTTGTCTTCTTGGTAATCAGGTGCTGTGCTAAAGAGTTTTAAGATTTCTGCGGTACTTAATTTTAATGAGCTTAAAAACGCGACTAATGAAAATCTTCCCATGTGTGGTACGTTTTCACCGGATTGAATCGCAGCTAGTACCTCTGTCATGCAGGGAGGGAGCTTTTCGACGCTGATTTTCCCTACTGGTGTTGCCTCCATTTTTTTCTGCTGCGTCGCAAGGGTATATTGAAATCGTTTGATATCTGAGGAGAACAAATCATAGACATTGCTATCACATTTTCTAGTAACAAGTTCTTTGTTTATCCGCTTTCGTAAAGATTCTAAGAGTATCCTAGCAAGGTCTTTATGGGATACACTGAGAAACCCGTTTCGGATACCACGATTTACTATTTTCCATTCTTTATATCGGGTTGGTGCATTGCGGAGGTAATTTTTGAAAAAAATTTTTATCGTGTTTTTCTCAGTGTTGTATTGGACCGTAACGTCAAGCTCCTTGGCTATGGAGAGGAGAAAAGACGTTGACTCGTTGAGGAGTTGTTTATACATGTGTGATGCTTCGCCAAGTGCATATCGTTTTTTGAAATAGGGATCCCCAATACAGACCGCGACCATACGCGCCAATGGATAGGATAAGATTTCCATGATACAATCTGATTCACTGGCAAGGCTTCTTGAACCAACATCTCTGTGTTTGAGTGCATTGTCTAATCGTTCGATGCCGATAATTCTTGCACGTTCATAGGGAGGATTATATAGTAATTCATCAATGGATGGGCCGTTTTCTTTGATGAACTGTCGTGTGTCCTGTAAAAATGGATATTTCGCTAATATTGTCAGCTCCCTCATGACAGACACCGATAATTCTTTTCATTAAAGAACCTTGCTCTTTTCTGGAGTTATTTGTAATTTTAAAAATCTTATATTTTAAAAAGCATCGTTTCATATAAAAATCATTGATTAATAGGTAGGTTAATGCAACGAAATGATAACAATTACTAAACTAGTAATATCCAAGGTTTGAACGATGAATTCTGTTATATGTATGTATACTTCCCATACCCCTCCATGATAATTTTTCTTCATAAGATTGACATCTCTAAGGCGAGTGGCCACAAACTTTTTCTCTCAATATTGATACTACGGAGACGTCTATCATTGATTCAATTATTAGCGATAAATAGGATTAAATAACATGAAGTTTTATTTTATATAGTAATTACTTCTTTATCGTTTCTTTTTTAAAAATTTTTTATTTTTAATTAATTATTTAATCAAAACCTATTTAAAGTAGCAAATTATTGTACAATTAATATAGTGGGTAATGTAACAAATTGATTTATAGATAATATAGTGGGGGTTTCATTGTGAAAAATTCAAAAGAAAAAAAAATTTATCAAAAATTAATAAATGTGATTGTAATAGCAATTATGCTATCTCTTATATCATCCACATTAACGAGTGCAACTATCATACAACTGTCCCAAATGTCCTATAAAACACCACTCTCCAGGGGCATAGTTTGGAACGCCACGCTGAATTTTAACGAACCAGGAGGGAGTAATGATTCTGTGATATTTTGTGAAGCACCAGAATCATATGACGGCCAACCCCCATCACCAAACATAGATCCTTATGATACCGCAAAATCCTCTTCACCCCCCTCACCAGCCATTCGTGCCTGGTTCAACGATACTCTTCCTGCCCCATTAAATGAATTATACAGAGATAGTCGATACTACCCTGATATCGATAAAACCTGGAATCTATCGATTTTCTGGATGTCTTCGAATTCTACCACGATTACCATTTCATGGTCTCCAACAGAACTTGGCTCTAGTGAATATACAGTAATAAATCTCTGTAATTCAACAGGTATTCCACTTAAGAATATGTTAGTGGATTCGAGTCACTCGATTTTTTGTGCACCTAACATTACCCACCAATTTAAAATTATATGTCATGTGAATCAACCTCCGGTCGTAAGCGACATCCCCAACCAAACAATATTAATTGGATCTACATTTGCCACCATTAACCTTGATGATTACGTCACCGACCCTGATAATACAGACGTTGAAATGACCTGGACATATTCAGGAAATCGCCCGCTAACTGTTACTATCGTGAATCGCATTGCAACAATTACAGCCCCGAACCCAAACTGGTATGGCTCTAGGACAATCACCTTTAGAGCAACAGACCCCCATGGACTTTGGGATGAAGATCAAGCGACATTCACAATCAGCGAAATAATCACTCCGCCTGTCGTAAGCGACATCCCCAACCAAACCATACCAGAAGGAAGCACATTTACATCCATTAACTTGGATGATTACGTCACCGACCCCGACAACACCGACCCAGAAATCACCTGGACATACACAGGAAACACACAACTAACAGTCAACATCACAAATCGAACCGCAA
>LSSI01000055.1 GCA_001595945.1 Thermoplasmatales archaeon SM1-50 | reverse complement strand
GATGTAACAGTGAAGGTAATGGGTTATGAACTCGGATCCTTTAAATCGTTTGTATTCCTGATCTTTATCTTCAATAACTATGGCTGAGATCAATAATGTAATTCTCTTCTATAATTATTCAAAGATTATAGAAGAGTATCTCCCTTTTTAATTTGTTTTCGCACAAAAAATCGTTGTAAACCGTGTCCCTGTGTTCCCACACTGTATTTTTTATTGTTTCCAAACATTTAAATAAAAAAAAGTCGTACCGATTTGTAACCTTAATTATCAGGGGAGGTACAAAATTATTGAAATGGAGGAAAAAAAGATGAAAAGAAAAATCATTGGTTTTTTTATCTGTATGCTGGTGATTGTATCTGTAAGTGCTGTAGGTTTCTCTGAATGTAATCTAGATGATTTAGTCGATATAAAAGAAAATATGAACAGTTGTTGTAGTCTACCATATGAGAATGTTAAAAATATTTACTCTAGTCAAGTAACTAATGCTCCACCTCTGCCTCCAGGGTACTCTTTTATTTTTGGTAAGATAACAAACCTTCAAACCCAGGGTAGTTACATAACCTTTGAAGCAGTTAAATTACGAGTGATCACCTTTGCACCTTTCACCGCCAATATTTATAATTATGGTGAGACATGTGAAATCACTGATGACTATATAGGTTTTCTTAGTGTCCGTTATGTTTTTGCTAGATGCCAGTTCGTAATTCTTCCTTAGAGTTTAAATACGTATCTTTCGATAACCAATTGCCAATGAAATACAACGTATCAAATTCTCACAAGAAAACCCATTATATCATTTTGTTTTCGCACTTAAAAAATCATTCAGTCTCTGTCTGTAATCCGTGTTACTGCTTGACCGCTCATATTTTTTAATTAAATTCGAAACATTTAATTGACATAAAACGATGAGGGAAAGTCACCAGCACTATTGAGAGTGAGAGGGCTGGTGATGGGGACTTTGGTTCCGCTCATCCTCTTGCTCTCAAAAGGCTGAGGCATTACCGTGTTAAGTATTGACAACTTAAGTGAGTTAGATTTATATACTATGAATTTGGAGGCGGAAAACAGGGATAAGTAGTGATTTAAATTACCGATGGCGAAAGCCTAAAGACATTTAAATCACCTATCTTATTCTGTTTTCCTGTTGATTGGGATGGTTAATTATATTATCGTCACAGGTGGAGTTGTTTCTGGTTTAGGGAAAGGAATTACGACTGCATCAATAGGGAAAATCCTTGTGAGCCATGGGTATAAAGTCACCGCAATAAAGATTGATCCGTACATCAATTTTGATGCAGGGACCTTGAGACCTACTGAGCATGGGGAGGTCTGGGTCACGGAGGATGGTGGGGAGATCGACCAAGACCTTGGTCATTATGAACGTTTTTTAGATATCAACATTCCAAAATGTAATAATATTACCACTGGTCAGGTCTATAGGGCGGTCATTGAAAAAGAACGAAATGGCAAATACCTTGGGAAAACTGTGCAGCCGATTCCTCATGTGACTGATGAAATCAAACGACGGATACGGGTGCCAGCCGAGGATGCGAAATTTGATTTCGTTCTTGTTGAAATTGGTGGTACAGTTGGAGACTATGAGAATGTCTTGTTTTTAGAAGCGGTCCGTCAGATGAAACACGAGGGTGAAAAAGTCCTCTATGTTCATGTCACCTACGTCCCTGTGCTTAAATCACTTGGTGAGGCGAAGACCAAGCCGACTCAGCATTCCGTCAAGCTGCTTCGCGAGATCGGTATTCAACCTGATTTTATTATCACCCGATCTGAAAAACCACTTGACGATGTACGAAAGGAAAAAATCGCATTATTTTGTAACGTCTCTGGTGAGGATGTCATCTCTGATTCTAATATCGATAATGTCTATGGTGTCCCCTTGATGTTTGAGCAGCAAAACCTCTGCAAGAAGATCTTAAAAAAACTGGGACTGCGCAAAGAAGAAATCGATTTTAACGCATGGAAGAACTATATTGCGAAAATACGAAAACTTGACAAAAAGGTAAAGATCGGGATCATTGGAAAATATTTCGATATTGGTGCATTTAAGCTGTCTGACTCGTATATCTCTGTTATTGAAGCAGTGAAACATGCTGCCTGGAACAACAATGTACGCCCTGAGATTGAATGGATTGATTCGAAAATCTTTGAGAAGCGACCACGGAAGATAGTGAACCTAAAGAAGGTGGATGCTATCATCGTTCCAGGTGGGTTTGGGCTTTCTGGTATCGAGGGCAAGATTGCGACGATAAAATACGCCCGTGAGAACAAGATCCCCTATCTTGGGTTATGCCTTGGAATGCAGCTTGCTGTGGTGGAATACGCACGTAATGTCTGTGGATTAAAAGGTGCAAACACGACAGAGGTTGAGAAAAACACTCCGCACCCTGTGATTGATTTCATCCCTGATCAAGTAAAGATTGTTACGGAATCAAGGTATGGTGCTACTATGAGGCTCGGTGCTTACCCAGCGGTTCTTACAGAGGGATCCCAGATTCGGAAATTGTACGATAATCAACACAAGATCTACGAGCGTCACCGACATCGCTATGAGGTAAATCCACAATATATCGAAACCTTGGAAAAGAAAGGGCTGCTTTTCTCAGGTCGATCGCCTGACGGGGTTCTTATGGAGTTTATGGAATTACCTGCTCATCCGTATTTCACTGCGACTCAAGCGCATCCTGAGTTTAAATCCCGACCGATGAAACCATCACCTCTCTTCGACGGTTTGTTAAAAGCAGCGAAAAAAAAGAAGGGATAAAGGAATAACCTTGGTTACATTGTTTTCGGCTCGAATATGGTTTTGTGTAAGAGAAGGTTACTGCCGAAGAACCACAGTGGTGGGATCACCGCGACAAGAATGATGTAAATGTTTAATGAACTTAGCATAATCGGGGTGGTCGCGTACATGAAAATGACAATGATACCAATTAATTTTCTGATTCGAGATCGATCAAAAGTTTTTATAGAATATAATTTATAGATAAAAATAAACGTTAGTATACCCAGAATTAGAAGTACCAGGATTTGCCAAAGTGTTGCCTGTAGGTCAAAGAACACGAAGGGGACAAAAATAAGGATGATACGTCCGGTTTCTATTAGATATCCTGTTGTTTTAAAGGATAGTGGCAAAGCCATGATGCCCGCATGTACTTTTGCTCCTAAGCGGATTGCAACGGTATTTGCGCTTCCTTCTTTGTCGTGATCAATATCTTTTATCGCACCGTTGATCATATTCATGAATAGTACTTGTAGCCCTCCGATGAGAGCCACAACGTACGAAAGCATCGTGGGAGTCCCAATTGTCGAGGCACCAAACAAAATTAGGAAGAAAATCGCACCGGCGACAAACAAATCCATCCCCGGGTACTTCTTACTTGCGATATCATACACAGTCGCAAAGAGATAGGCCGCTAAAAGAATAAACAGTAGTATTAAATATTGTTGTGATTCTGAATAGAAAAAAAAAGTGAGAAGAAACGATCCAATCATGCAGCCGACAGCAAAGGAAATAGCCTGTTTTCGTGTGATACTTCCGCGGACTAGAGGCCTTGTTGTAAGTTCTTTTGAGAGTTTATCGACTTTTAAATCAATTACATCATTTAGCACAAAGCCATACGTGTGGGCGAGAGTGCCGATGATAAACAAAATAAACAATTCAAAAAGAGACAATGTACCTATATTCCACATGGATAAAGAACCAAGTACTGGGGCGACCGCTGTTAGTCCCATGTTAAAGAGACGGGTTATTTCGAGATAATCACGAAGCATTTGCAGAAAAGTAAACCACATGCGCATAAAAAGCCATCGGTTTGTAACCTATAGCTTTTTATACCATTCTGTATTTTTTAGAACTAATGCTAGCAAAACTCCGCTCGTTTGCTGATATTGGGAGAACTCAGGGAATTACAACGTCGGCTTCTATTGCGATTGTCGGTGCTTTGACATCAACAGCATCAGTCGAATGGTACCATATCGTTTATTTTACAATAATTACGATCATTGCTCACATGGCACTGAACACCTACATCGCCTTAGGTGACATAGAACTTGATGCACATACCTACGTCCCATCAAGAAACCCTGTCTCTGCAGGTCTTCTATCAAAAAAAGAAGCGATGTTGTTTGTCTATGGAGGAACCCTCGCTTGTATCTTTTTGATTGCGATTCTCTTCCTTCATCTTGATAGCCGCTCGGTTCTTTTATGTTTTTTCTGCATGATTCCAGCATACGGCTCATTAATTTGGTATGGCTGGAGGGGGAAGAAATTCTTACTTTCCTATGATTTTTCATTTTCAGTCTCCTATTCCTTTTTTGTTCTTTTCGGTGTCTTTACTGTCGGTGGGCTTCCCACAACATACACCTGGATTTTCATCGGAGTTGTCATCTTCGCAGCGACCGCGTTTGCCCAATGGGAAAATGGCTTAAAAGATGCGGATGCGGACCGTAGCGTTGGTGTAAAAAGCTTTGCTGTTGTTACCGATGTAAAAAGCAATCAAAGGCTCCATGCGACACACTCGTATTTCCTTTACGGATGCTTATTAAAAGTAGGCTTTCTTTTATGTAGCTTTTTTGCTTATTGGGTCACCAGAGATATTTATTATCTGTTATTCTTTCTGCTATATGGGATTCCGTCACAAGTCTATGTCATGTATCGGTTTTTAGCCAAACAAAAACCACTTGACCATCGAAGAACCATCCTGATTGATGTGACGTTCGCAGCAATCCTTGGATATTCGACGATCTTTGGAAAAACCGGTGTTATTCCGATTATTCTCCTGATTATCTATCTCATTGGAGGGTACTTGATAGGCTCATTGATTCAATCGCACTGTGAATTTAAATTTGGTAGGTTCTCAACTTTACCGAAATAAACAAAAAACAATGCATTAACGATTTTTCAAATCGGCATCGATTGCTCTGGCTGCTCGTTTCCCTGCACCCATCGCAAGAATAACGGTTGCTGCACCGGTAGCGATATCTCCACCGGCAAATACCCCTGGTATAGATGTTCTTCCCTCATCGTCGGTTATGATGTTTCCATGTTTTCCTATTTTAAGATTTTTCATGGTCTGTGGGATTAATGGATTTGGGCTTTGACCGATTGCCACAAGTGCGGTGTCAATGGCTAGTTTTTCTTCAGAGCCTGGAATGGGCACCGGCCGTCTCCTGCCAGACTCATCAGGCTCCCCCAGTGTCATTTTCAGATACTCGACTTCTTTTAAGATTCCTTTTTCATCTCCGATGAATCGAATCGGAGCGGTTAGTAATTTGAAAATTACACCTTCCTGTTTTGCGTGTTCTATCTCTTCGGTACGGGCTGGCATCTCCGCTTCTGTTCTACGATACAGGATATAGGATTTCTCCGCACCAAGTCGTAATGCTGTCCGTGCGCAGTCCATTGCAACATTACCTGCACCAAAGGTCACAACGATTTTACCGATTTTCACGGGCGTATCATATTCAGGGAATCGATACGCTTTCATCATGTTCACCCGCGTAAGGAACTCATTAGCCGAATAAACACCATCAAGGTTTTCACCAGGGATTTTTAACCAATTTGGGAGACCTGCCCCAGTACCAATAAATACTGCATCAAACTCTTCCATTAACTCCAGAACTGTGATAGTCTTGCCAACCACGACATCATAGTGGATATCGACCCCAAGACTTTTCACGTAACCCACCTCAGATTTCACGATAGCTTTCGGCAGACGAAACTCAGGAATCCCATACATAAGAACTCCCCCAGGGTCATGTAACGCTTCAAAGACCGTCACCGCATGTCCCATCCGTGCGAGATCACCAGCGCAGGTAAGTCCTGCGGGACCTGCTCCAACCACAGCGACTTTCTTACCTGTTGAAGCTGGTTTCTGTGGCGGCTTTTTTCCTTTCTCCCGTTCATAATCAGCAATAAAACGTTCAAGTCGTCCGATACCAACTGGCTCCCCAATCTTCTTTAATGTACATTCTCCTTCACATTGACTTTCATACGGGCAGACACGCCCTGAAATCGCAGGAAGATTATTTTTCGCCTTGATAACCTCTGCAGCTTTCTCAAAGTCGCCCTCGGCAATGCAATTGATAAACCCGGGAATGTCAATCTCAACAGGGCATCCTTTCATACAAGGTTTGTTTTTGCATTGAAGACAACGTTTTGCCTCTTCTACAGCTATTTCCTTGCTGTATCCATAAGGGACTTCTTTGAAATTTTTAATCCGCTCCTTTGGTTCCTGCTCAGGCATTTCGTGTTTTGTTTTTCGAACGCTCATCAGACACCTGCCAGTTTACAAGCCTCTTCCTCAGCATGTACAAAACGACGGTTCCGGAGCATGAGGTTGTCATAATCAACCATATGGCCGTCGAACTCCGGGCCATCGACACATGCAAATCTTGTCTTTCCGTCTATCGAGACACGGCATCCACCACACATTCCCGTCCCGTCAACCATAATAGGGTTCAAGCTTACCAAAGTTTTAATATTGTATTGTTTTGTAAGACTTGAAACAACCTTCATCATAATAATCGGACCGATTGCCATCACCATATCAATCCTCTGTTTGTTGATGATCTGTTGCAACACATCGCTGACAAAACCCTTATGACCTTTCGATCCATCATCGGTAGTAATATAAAATTCATCGCTAAAGTCTTGAATTTCCTTCTCTAGTAAAAGAAGGTCTTTGGTTTTCGCCCCTAGGATAGAAATCACATGATTCCCTGCTTCTTTTAAAGCCTTAACGATGGGATACAATGGTGCGATACCGACACCACCGCCAACACAGACAACTGTCCCATATTTCTTGACATCTGATGGCATGCCAAGAGGACCTGCAAAATTCTGAAGGAAATCCCCAACGTTGAGAGTTCCAAGTTGTTTTGTTGTTTTTCCAACCTCAAGAAAAATGATGGTAACCGTCCCTTTTTTTGGGTTGGAATCAGCAATTGTCAAAGGGATACGTTCCCCTTTTTCGTCAATGCGTAAGATAATAAATTGACCTGGAAGGGCTTTCTTCGCAACCAATGGAGCTTGAATTTTTAGCAGCTTGACGTTATTTGATAATATCTTTTTTTCAACAATCGGATACATAGAGCCCCCTCTGGACTTACATGATATTGTCGGAACTGTAATTAAGGTCAATTTTAATAGTTTATGTTATTTTTTTTAAAAAACCAAGGTTTATTAAGATTGAGCAGATGGCTCGCATTATAATATGTAAAAAATTAAATAAAAAGAGAAGGAAAAAGGATTGTTTTAAATAAGTCCTTGGTCAATCATTGCATCAGCAACTTTTACAAAACCCGCGATATTCGCACCGTTCACATAGTTTACAAAATTATCCTCTTTTCCATATTTAACGCAAGAATTATGAATTTGTGACATAATCCATTGCAGTTTTTTGTCAACTTCTTCTCTACTCCAAGAGATACGTGCGCTATTTTGTGACATTTCCAACCCGCTCGTTGCTACACCACCTGCATTTGCTGCTTTTCCAGGTCCATAGAGAATCTTATTTTTAAGATAAATTTCCACTCCCTCTGGTGTTGTTGGCATGTTTGCTCCTTCTGCAACTAAGATACAACCATTGTCTACGAGTTTTTGTGCATCTTGTTTGTTGATTTCATTTTGGGTTGCTGAGGGGAACGCGCAATCACATGGGTAATGCCATGGGTTTTTTCCTGCTTCGTATTCGCATTTATATTTCTCCGCGTACTCCTTGATACGTCCACGTTGTATATTTTTAAGTTCCATTACAAACGCAAGTTTCTTTTCATCGATTCCAGAAGGGTCATAAATTGTTCCAGATGAGTCAGATAATGTAACGACTTTCCCGCCAAGTTGATTTATTTTTTCAACGGTGTATTGAGCAACATTCCCGGATCCTGAAACAATGCAGGTTTTTCCTTTAAGCGAATCACCTTTTGTTTTCAGCATTTCAAAAGCAAAATAAGTTGTACCATATCCAGTTGCTTCTGGGCGAATGAGACTACCACCCCAGTTTAGTCCTTTTCCGGTAAGCACCCCTGTAAACTCATTCCGGAGTCTTCGGTATTGACCGAACATAAAGCCGATTTCGCGGCCACCGACCCCGATGTCACCTGCCGGAACATCCGTAGCTGGCCCTATATGTCGTTGTAGCTCTGTTATAAACGATTGGCAGAATTTCATTACCTCATTATCGGTTTTTCCTTTCGGATCAAAATCAGATCCTCCTTTCCCACCGCCCATTGGAAGTGTTGTTAAACTATTTTTAAATACTTGCTCAAAAGCTAAAAATTTTAAAATACTTAAATTAACGCTCGGGTGGAAACGTATTCCCCCTTTATAAGGACCAATTGCACTATTCATTTGAATACGGTAGCCTTTGTTTATCTGAATTTCACCTTTGTCATCAAGCCATGGAACACGGAATATAATTACTCTTTCAGGTTCTACTATACGTTCTAAAATCTTAGCTTTTTTATATTTAGGGTTTTTTTGAATAAATGGCATAAGACTTTCGACAACCTCTTGAACTGCCTGATGGAATTCTTTTTCGTTTGGATTTTTTTCTTTTACTTTTATCATGAATTCTTCAACAGATTTATCCATAAGATTATACCTCCGATTTTTTGTTGGTCTGGTATCACTATTTCCTTTTAATACTTTGCTAATACTCCTCTCTTATAACCTAAAAATTATTCTTACGAGATTTTAACCTTTTTTTGAATAGATAAAAATCTTCTATTGTATTGACAATCCCTTAGTTTTAAGTCCGTGACCAGTTAATGGTACTACAACTTCTAAATCTTTTTTTATTTGATATTTTTTGAATCCTGCTACAGCAACTGCTGATGTTGGTTCAATGTAATAGCCTTTTCTTAAAGTATAATTTAGTGCATCGAGAATCTCGTTTTCCCTGACGGTAATGATTTCACCATTTGTTTCTTTTACCGCATGAAGAATGTCGTTTCTTCGTATCGGATGTACAATTGCAATCCCTTCTGCGACGGTGTCTTTTCTTGTCGAAGCGGTGTTTGTATTGTTATGTTTTTTCCAAGCAGAGGCAAGCGGTGCGCAGTTCCTTGCTTGTACACCGATGATCCTTGGAAGTTTATCGATTATATTTCCCTGCTGTAGTTCCTGCAAACCAATGAACGCACCGTAAAGCAGCGTCCCGTTACCCACGGGGACGATAAGGATATCAGGTGTTTTCCATCCGAGTTGTTCGATTACTTCGAAGATAAATGTTTTTGTCCCATGGAAAAAAAACGGGTTCCAATAATGACTCGCATAATAGGTTGTTTCTGCGTGTCGCCTTGCTGCTTTTGCTGTATCCTCACGGCTCCCTTGTATCTTATGTAGATGTGCTCCGTACTTTTTTATTTGTATGAGTTTTCCCTCAGATGTTTGTTCTGGTACGTAGATATGGCATGTAATGTGTGCTTTCGCACAGTACGCAGCAATCGCTGCCCCAGCGTTGCCTGAAGAATCTTCCACAACTTTTTTAATTCCTGCTTCCTTAACTTTGCTAACAAGCACCGACGCTCCGCGATCTTTATAGGATCCACTAGGGAAAAGATAATCTTGTTTTATTAAGATATCTCTCCCAAAAAAATGCTCATTTATCAAGGGTGTAAATCCTTCATCAAATGAGACGATATAGCGATCGTTTTCTATAGGCAGCGCCTCGCGGTATCTCCATAATGTGGGTTTTCTTTTTTGAATTTTATCAATTGGAAATCGTGGATGAAAATCCAGTGCTAATATCCCACCGCATCTGCATTTCCAGAGAGGTTCACATGTCTTATATTCCGTTTGACATGACTGACAAATAAGTTTCATATTCAAGACAAATAGTACATAACAAATATTACATAATCATATTAATAGTAATTATGCTCATCGGTCAGATGACATCTCCTAGCAATTTGAAAGGAAAAGTGGTTTATGGAATGCAGCAATCGCTACGTCTTAATATAAAATAGCAGTATGGTCGCGTTTTGTGATATACTCGCTGAACTATATGGGTGTGTCGCAGTCACTGTTATAATCGTCTTTCCGAGTCCTATAATGGGGCCTGAGGTTATGGTTCGTTCCCCCTCTGGTGAGATGCTGAGAAGATTCCCACTGGTTTGTTTACCAAACCATGCCCCACCTGAAAGCGTTATATTCCATTGGACTTGCATGATATCGATGGCACCTGTGTTTTTGATGACTGTTTTAACTTTGAAAAATCCTCCTGAGATAAGACCGATTTCGAGTTGAGGTGCAAAAATTACGATAACAAAGGGTTCTGACCAGCTACTCTCACTTCCAAAGGTATTTTTTGCTTTTGCTGTAATTGAAAAATTCCCTTGATCATTATAAGTATGGGAGAGGTTAACGATAGATCCTGAAGAACAGGGACCAACCCATTCTTCATGGTTTCCGTCACCCCACTCGACCCAATAATATACATCCGAGTTCCCAGGATCGGTTGTGGTGAAAGTGAAATCAATCTGCCGTCCAATGTCCCCCTCTGTTGGTCCATTTATTTCTGGTGGGAACGGTGCTGAGAGGACAGGACTTACCACTAAGGCGTAATCTGCGTCCAACTCCGGTGTCTCTATATGAGAATCCTGGATAATTTCATCTGCAGAGACCTCGATAGTCCACGCACCTGCTTCAGGGTTTTGAATAAAGACGCATTCCACAGTATCCTTTGTATCAGCTGTTCCATCTGGTTGTGACCATACCGCTGTATCAAGTCCATAATTTCCCCAGTAAATAACATTAGACGGGGAGATTACTTTTAATGTTAAGTCGTTGATTCGATGCTGGGTTTGAACAGCTGGGTTTCCCGCGGGATCTGCATACGTCATTGTGACCTTTAAATATGGGGAATTAGCATCCACTGCAACATTATGTGTTGATACTTCAAAAGGTAAAAGGATATCTGATTCATCAATAATATAGAAGTTATCACGGAGATCATAGAGGTTTTTCACCGACGGCATACCCCATCCTTGGTGCATCCGTGTCTTATCATGCGTAGTCCCGTTAAATGGATATTGATCAGCGGTGTTGATCATCATTGCTTTCGCAGTGGTCATGTGTGGACGATTATCGAAAACGGTTCCATATGGGTCGACATCGTTTCCGAAAATTCCGTCAGACCACATCTGGAAGAAAAGACCGAAGTGTCCTGCGATGATCGGTGTTGCGCCACTTGTTCCACCAAAGCTGGAAGTGTACGCGGTAGAACTGCCTGAAGTAGTTGTGTATATTTGATCATAAAAACTGCAAAAATCTGGTTTGATCCTTCCGTCAGATGCTGGACCAATACTTGCACCATGATTCCAAGCGTCATCACTTTTGGTAAGAGTATCATAGTGATATACACCACCGCCAGAGACAATATTTTTTGCCCAAGCTTGCGGTCGAGAACTTTGAGAACCAAGATTACTTTGTGATTGACAATGGATAATGTCAAAATCAAAAAGTGCATCGTCGGTGTCAGCTGAAATGGCCGTATATTGTGTTGTCTGAGGGCTACCGACACTTGCTGTTTCAAATACACAGAAATATGGATCTTGTACTTCTTCACCTGTATGGTCATATCTGCTTTGTCCTTCCAGACCTATGTAATGATAATCACCGACGATTCCTTGTCCTGCTGGCAGCAGTCCTCTGCCTTTCGGGTTCCCGGTTCCATCTCCAAAGCAGATACCTGAAGTCGATGCACCGTGAGAAGCACTACCGACAGTACCATGTTGTATCAAAGGACGGGATTGAAAATCAACATGAGCAAGGTTGAAACCGCTATCGAAGACTTCCCCTCGGACACCGGAACCGTTATAGCCTGCGGTTGTTTCTATATAATTTGCACCACCGATTTCACGAGCAATATCCATATCTGGTTCCAGAGAGCCCCATCGATCGATAAAGTTGATTTCGTCCCAATGAGCCACTTCTAAAAGCTGTTCGGGTGTGAGTGTCGCTTCGATAAGTACCTTACCTGCATCCGCGACATTTACTACTGCGCCGATTTCTTTGATACGTTGAGCTACTAGTTTCTTTTGTTCACCAGAGAGAACCTGTATGTTATATTGCTGAAGAGGATACATCTGATAGGCGTTTTCCAGGTTGTCTACCATAAATTCTTCAAGTCGATAAGCAGGATGATATGCTCCAACCCATCGTACATAAGGGAGTGATTCAACCAATGGTTGTACTTCTTCACTCATTTCAACAAGAAAAGCATATTGTGCAATATAATGACGTACTACACCGCCATATGCAGTTATAGCATCTCTAAACTCTTGGAGTGGTTGCGTAACAAACTGAACGATATATAAATGTGTGTTGTCATTTGCGGCTAACAAAGGATCAATGGAGGGTTGGGCTTCCAAAGGATCGAAATGTGCGTATCGTAATCCAAGTTCGTAAGATGGTTGTACGGTTCTAATAAAGGAGTTACCACTATCTAAACTAATAGAATAGAATGGTACTATCTCACCATTTTGTTGTCTTTCATTCCACAGTCTCAACAGCACTAATGAATTCGGTATGCTGATATATTGTTCATTCATTATCTCAGCATTTCTTGGGAACGTCACTATATTCCCATCGACATTTAATGCTGCTGGAGCGCTTAAGGCAAAGATAATTGCGCCTATTATGATAATATTCATTTTGTTTTTCATTTTTTAGTCCCCTTTTATTTTTTTTATATAATTTAGAATTATATACCTTTATATAATTCACATCTCTTAATTAAATCTTCCTATGGAGCTTTTTTTTAAATAATATTGTAAAAAATATTAGATTTATCTCTTGTAATAAGATAATATTTTTCTCTAATGCTATTAATAAAAGATTTTTTAGTGTGTTCACTATTTTAATTGATAAATAATAAAAGGTTTACAATTCTTTACGAAATAAAACGTATAACTATTCGATTTAGATAAAGTTTTAAATTACGTATTTGTGAAATTCGACAATCTAATAAAACAGATTTTATATACAGCATAAATACCAAGACTATTTTCAATTAATTGAAAGTTAGATCATCAGGCCGGCGAAGAGTATGGTAGGTGTAAATACGTTAAAATTATTAAATAAAGAGTCAGTTTTAGCAATGGCTCAAGAAAGCAATGTTCTTTTTGTTCGTTTACAATTTGTTGACATTCTTGGAACCCCAAAAAATATCATTATCCCTGCCAGTGGTTTACAGTCAGCATTAGATGATGGTATTCCCTTTGATGCTTCTTCAATCGCAGGTTATGCCACTATTGAGGAATCAGATAAAATCGCAAGGCCCGATCCTGCGAGTTTTGTTATTCTTCCTGAAAGTGTTGAACAGCGAAAAACTGCGAAACTTAACTGTGATATCTTCGAACCAAATGGAAAACGATTCGAAGGTGATGTCAAATATGTTTTAGAAAAAATAATGCAGAAAGCAGTACGATTTGGTTACATATATAATACTGGTCCTGAATGTGAATTCTTTTTATTTAAAAAAAATGGTGATACTTCTTCGGTAATACCAAATGACACTGCAGGATACTTTGATTTATCACATCGCGACCTTGCAGAGGGCGTTCGGGCAGATATCTCTTTAGCATTGGAAGCAGTTGGAATAAGACCATATACTGCGCATCATGAATGTGCTGATGGACAACAGGAAATTAACTTTCAATATGCGGATGCAATTACAACTGCTGATCGTGTGATTACGTTAAAATATATTACAAAAGTTATCGCTACAAAACATAATCTGCATGCATCCTTCATGCCAAAACCACTCTATAGTCAATGTGGCTCTGGGATGCATACTCACCAATCACTCTTCACACTAGATGGAATAAATGCATTTTATGATCCTAATAATCCAAATGAGCTTAGTTCAATCGCGTATCATTTCATTGCTGGTCTGCTGAAATATATAAAGGAACTTTCTGGTGTGCTAAATCAAACAGTGAATTCCTACAAGCGGCTGGTTCCTGGGTATGAGGCACCAACATATATCTCCTGGGCGAACCAAAATCGCAGTGCTCTGATCCGTATCCCATCAAAACGGGGAATAAGCACGCGTTGTGAGCTAAGAAACCTCGATGTCTCATGTAATCCGTATCTTGCGTTTTCCGTGATGCTTGCAGCGGGATTAAGAGGAATCGAAGACAACCTTGAGCCACCCGCTCCTGTTGAAAAAAATATTTATTCATTAACTGAAGATGAACGTCGAAAATATGGAATTGAAGAGCTGCCAGACAGCCTTGGGCATGCGTTGATGATAATGAGTAAAAGTGAAATGGTAAAAGAAACACTTGGGGAGCATATATTTGAAAATCTCCTGCATGTGAAGCGAAAAGAATGGGACGCATACAGACTACAGGTGACGAAATGGGAGCTAGAAAATTATCTTCCGATCCTATGATGTAACGCATATCAAGCTACCATATAACTTTTTTTCCTTTTCTTTGTTAAAGAAATGTTTTTAATGAAAAACGTATTTCGGAATATCGAGGGTAAGGCTATGCCATTTGAGATGCAGATAGTCAGCAACACCCCGCTAACTGGGGAAGAGGATTTTGATACCGCTGCAAAGATGTTTTTTGAACAAATAGGGTATCTTTCGAAAGGGTCTGACCCAGAGATCCCCTATAAAATATTCGCAAATTTTTTCCTTAAACATCCAACCAAGGCATGGTTTGTTGACGATATCGCAGCAATGTTAAAAACCTCACGGCCAACAGTCTATAGACATTTAAATAAACTAAAAGGATTTGATATCCTTGAAGAAGTATCGGTTTTCGATGAAGTATCAAAACAACAGAAGAAAGCCTACCGATTGCGATACGGTAATTTTGAAAAAGCATGGAATTTCGTTGAAGCACACATTAAAGTAGCAGTTGAGAATTACAGTAAGACAGTCGAACATCTTCAAAGACTCATCGAAACAAATAGGAAGTGAATCGATGGTAAAAAAGGAAGAATGGAAACTCATTGATGGATCACGATATAAAATACTCTCTATAGCTGGACGAGAGAGCTCTTTAGAAACCGAAGGGATCTTCAGGGGATATGCCACCATTGGGATCGAAGAGGCAGGTCTTGTCATTGAATTACCTTCAGAAAATAAAGAGAGTGTTGAAAATCTGCGTATCATACCACTGCATGCTATACTTGCCATCGATGTTTTAGACATTAAACAACATGAAGGTAAAGATGAGGAGAAAGAACCTAGCGGGCATTATTATGGTTAGTAAATCATTTACTTCTACCATCTCGTCTAAAAAAAACAAAACGTTTATTAAAGAGGAATGGGTTTTGATTTCTTAAAGCTCAAAGAAGCCAATCATCTTTCTGGGGAGTAAGATTTGGTATGACTAAGGATGAGAAAAAGAAAATCGACACCGATAGTAACATCATCTATGTCGGGAATAAGCCACCAATGAATTATGTCACCGCGATTATGGCACTTTTAAACTCTGGGAACTTTACCGAGGTCGTATTAAAAGCAAGAGGAAACGCAATCAGCAGAGCGGTTGATGCTGCAGAAATAACACACAATCGGTTTTTAACAAACACTGAGGTAAAACATATCGACATTGGAACTGAAGTCGTTACCAACGAAGACGGCAGGAAATCAAATGTTTCCTCAATTGAAATCTGTATAGCGATGAAAAAAACCGGGGAAGAATAGACAAATCTGTTATACGAACTCCTATTTCATCGTTTCATGCACTCTTGATGCTACTTTTAAAACAAAATATTTCTAGCAAAAAATACTAAATAGGGAGTACAAATGCACGTGTAATCATGACATCGGTTTTTAACCTTCTTCATCCTAAGATTAGGGAATTGCTCTCAGCTAATAACTTAGAGCAACCAACAGAACCACAAAAAAAAGCAATTCCAGCTATTCTAAGTGGGCATCATGTTCTCTTAATTGCACCAACTGGGTTAGGAAAAACAGAATCTGCGTTGCTCCCTATCTTCCATAATTATTTGATTACGAAACAGTCTGCTGCTATGAACATCAGCAAAGGAAACTCGATTCTTTATATCACCCCCCTCCGTGCGTTAAACAGAGACATGCTCCGTCGCACATTCGATTGGGGAAAATACCTGGGTATTTCTGTTTCGGTACGCCATGGAGATACCTCGGAGAGTGAACGGGCGAAACAAGCACGATCTCCCCCAGATATGTTAATAACAACCCCTGAGACAATGCAGATACTTTTCACAGGAAAACGTCTGCGCAAACATTTACGCAGCATCTGTTGGGTCGTAATTGACGAGATTCATGAGCTTGCTGGTGATGAACGTGGTGCACAACTTGCGGTAGGTTTAGAACGCCTGCGAGAAATTACAAAACAAGCAGGTCATGGTTTTCAACGCATTGGTCTTTCCGCAACAGTTGGTGTTCCAACTGAGGTTGCACGATATCTCGGTGGTAAAGAAAAAGAACAGTTTCGTCCAGTTCAAATACTCGAGATTGATGTTACAAAACATATCGATATCCAGGTCGAGATGCCCTCAGTTAAAAAAGATGATTATCACCAAGCACATCAATTATCAATTGAACCAAACTCATTTGCGTTATTACGAAGATGCAAAGAGCTTATCGATGAACATACATCTCCACTTCTATTTATTAATACGAGGGATGGTGCAGAAATTCTTGCATCTCGTTTTCACCTTTGGCAAGAGGATATGAAAATCGGTGTTCATCACGGATCACTTTCAAAACATGCGCGGATTGAAGCAGAAAATGAGTTTAAAATTGGATCATTAAAATCATTGGTATGTACATCTTCACTTGAACTTGGTATCGATATAGGTGATACTGATTTTGTGATTCAATACAACTCACCACGGGCGGTAACACGGATAATCCAACGGGTTGGTCGATCAGGGCACCGGGTCGGTCAGACTTCAAACGGAGTTATTCTTGCGACAAATCCAGAGGATCTATCAGAAAGTCTAGTAATTGCACGTAGAGCACTTACCGGAAAACTAGAACAGTTTTCTGTACGAAAAAACCCCCTCTCGGTGCTTTCTAATCAAATCATTTCACTCGCTTTAGAATATGGAAGAATCAATGCAAAAACCGCTTACGAAATTATCATCGGTTCCTATTCTTTTGCAACCCTTACCTGGACATTGTTTGAATCCATTGTATTTCAATTAAAAAGTCAGCGGTCGATATGGGTAGAGCAACAACAAAACGATGTCATTTTAGTCAAACGAACGAATTCACGTCAATACTTTCTTGATAACATTTCAATGATCCCTGATGAAAGAACCTACCCGGTGGTTGATATTAGTACGAGGAATTCTATTGGCACCCTTGACGAAAGCTTTGTCTTAAGTTGCGGTTTTGAGGGAGAAAAATTCATTCTTCGCGGCCGACCATGGACGATTGTGAAAAGAGAAGAAACAGAGCTTTTGGTCTCTCCGATTAAAGAAATCGGGACCATCCCCTCATGGATTGGTGAAGATATCCCTGTCCCTTTTGAAGTAGCTCAGGAAGTAGGTATGCTACGCAGATGTGTCGCAGAAAACAAAGAAATCCCCAATTATCCATGCGACCAGCAGACTATGAAGAAATTTACTGAATATATTGCAGCTCAAAAAAAAGAAGGATTTGTTGTCCCTGATCATATAACGATTACCATCGATGTTGAGGAAAAAACCGTGGTGCTGAACACGTGTTTTGGTACAAAAGTTAATGAGACGTTGGGCAGATTGGTTTCCGCAATATTAGCACAAGCTGTTGGTGAAAGCATCGGCATTAATAGCGATTCATATCGAATAAATCTTGAACTACCTGGTCGAATCCCACCTGAACGTATCAAAGAAATACTTTTCACCATAAAACCAGAGACGTTAGAATATCTCCTAAAAACCATTCTACGAAATTCAACATACCTTCGCTGGCAACTAATCCATGTTGCACGAAAATTCGGAGCACTACGAAAGGATTTTGAATATAAAACAGTGGGAATGAAACGGTTATTCAATCTCTTTGAAAAAACATTAATCCTTGATGAGGCATTGGATAAACTCATTTGGGATCGTATGGACATTGAACATACCGTTCAAATATTACACAGGATACAGAACAATGATATTGCGATTCACATCCAAGGATTATCACCGATAGCACTTTCTGGATTTGAGACAATTCGTGGTCTTATGATCCCACAGCGTGCAGACAGAACCGTTCTTATGGCGTTGAAGAAGCGATTGGAAGATGCAGACATCACGTTGGTATGCACGAACTGTTATCATTCGTGGAATTCGGTTGTAGGCCGAGTCCCTGCTCAACCAACATGTGCACGGTGTGATGCAATAAAAATTGCAGTAATTCGTCGGTATAATAAAAAATTTCTTCCTCTCCTTTCTAAAAAACATCGAACTGCCGAAGAAAACAAAGAAGTAAGACGTTTGCATAAGAATGCAAGCCTTGTATTAAATTATGGGAAATTCGCTGTTCTTGCATTAGTTGGTCGAGGTATTGGTCCTGATACAGCAGCGCGTATCCTAAGACGGAGCAATAAATTAGAGCTTGCAAAATCCGAAGAACAGGAAATAAAGTTTTTACGTGATATTTTACAAGCAGAACTCCAATACGCAAAAACACGTGGTTTTTGGGAATCCTAACTAAAATAGTAATATTTATATTATACATAATTGTATTATAGTAAAGGTAATATTAAATGAAGAGACGGATTGTAATAGGGAGTATTATGACTGCTTTTTTAATAGCGTTCATACCAGTTACCACTGCGATTCAGATACAGACCGTAGAATACAATTTGACACCATCTTACATTTCGAACGACGCAATTAAAAATATGACTGATAAGGAACTCGTTGTTTTCATCAGTGCTCTGGTGCAGGACTATCTACAGACGTATGAGAAATTTCAGGACTACGTCGATGATATGGAAGACACATTGGTTTCATCGATAATTATCAAACAAGTAAATGTCCTTCTTGATAATAAAAATCAAGACCCGCAACAAACTAACGACAATCAGACAATGCTTGAAAAAATATTTTGGAACATATTTAAATACAGAGCCGTCAGAGTGGCTATTAGTCTAATATTATATGAATACACCCTGTCAAAAATCATCCTCTGGAGAACAATGACTTGGGGAATTCGACTTCTTCGTTGGTTAAAAATTGGAATACTCTTAGGAATTATCAATCCAAATCAGCAAAATCCATATACACCTACAATAAATTTTGAGCAAGATATGATAAATAAAACCTTGACAGTTCTTTCCGTCAACCCTGATTCTGTTATATGGGAAACTATTGCTGAAATAGGTGAAGGGAGTTGCGATCCATTACCTGAGGGTGTTGTTACTGTGGGCGATACTTTAACCAACTGTACAGGGATTATTGTACTAAATTATCTTCCCACAGATGAAATTCTTGGTATTTTCGAATTTGATTAATGAAAGGACTATATAAAAAAAGACACAGGTTATAAATAACCTCAGAAAATCCCACTCTTTATGATTATTCAGCGATAAGGTGAAATCAAGGAATAAAAGGTATACAAAAAAGAAACGAAGAATTTTGTTTGTTTTTATCATTGTAACAAAGATTTTTTACCTAGAGGTACAATACGGCCAACGAATGCCATTTCACCAGGATATCATTGAACTGATTCTTTTAAAGAAAATCCAGACAAAAGATGAACTGCATAAAGCCAAAATGAAATTGTGTAAAAAATATAATTTGCAAACGATACCACGAGACAGCGAGATCTTAGCACAACTTCCCTCAGATCGATTCGAAAACGCATTAACTTATTCGTTGTTACGTAAGAAATCGAGCCGAACGCTTTCCGGTGTTTCTATCGTTGCTGCTATGACCTCACCGGAATCGTGCCCTCATGGGAGATGCATCCCTTGCCCGGGTGGTCCAGAGAGTAACACACCGCAAAGCTATACCGGACATGAGCCTGCTGCAATGCGTGCCTGCTGTAACAATTTTGATCCGTATCTTCAGGTACGAAGTCGCATAGAACAACTTCATGCTATTGGTCATCTGACTGATAAAGTTGACCTCATTATCATGGGTGGTACTTTTACAGCTCGATTACCAGACTATCAACAGTGGTTTGTGAAACGATGTTACGATGCCCTGAATAATCAACGGTCAAAAACACTAGAGCAAGCAAAAAAGAAAAATGAAACAGCGCCATCGCGATGTATTGGACTGACCGTTGAGACGCGTCCTGACTGGTTCCAATTGCAACATGTTGACCATGCGTTGTCCTTAGGTACCACACGAGTTGAATTAGGAGTACAGACAATTTCCGATGCAATCCTCTCTGAAATCCAACGGGGTCATATGGTTTCTGATTCAATCGCTGCGACTCGTATCGCCAAAGACGCTGGTCTTAAAGTTTGTTACCATATGATGCCTGGACTACCAGGGAGCACCCAAGAAAAAGATTTAAAGGCATTCCATACAATCTTTACTAATGAGAAATTCAAACCAGACATGATTAAGATCTATCCTACTCTTATCGTTAAAGAAACAAAATTATATGACCTCTGGAAACAAGGGAAATACAAACCTCTTACAACCGAACAAGCATCTCTTCTCATCGCCCGCATAAAAAAGCAGGTTCCTGAGTGGGTTCGGATACAACGAATACAACGAGATATTCCAGCTCATCAAATTAGTGTGGGGATTACAAAAAGTAATCTTCGGCAATACATTGAAAAAGAAATGCAGAAACATAAAACGTGCTGTCGGTGTATCCGCTGCAGAGAAATTGGACACGTGCCTGTTGAAAAAACAGATACATTAACTGGTGGTTCTCTTTCGTATGTGTATCGTCGGTATCGGGCAAGTAATGGTGAAGAATTTTTTATTTCTCTTGAGAATAAAACACAGGATGTTTTGGTCGGATATATACGGTTGCGAGATATCGCGACCCCGCATCGTCCCGAACTTCAAGAAGAATCGTGCATGATTATTAGAGAATTAAAAATTCTCGGCCGAGAGGTATCACTTGGTGAGCATTCCTCAGAGGCGTACCAACATAAAGGATATGGGAAGCAACTTCTCCAAGAGGCAGAACGTATTTGTTTCGGACAATTTGGGAAAAAACGCTTATTTGTACTCAGTGGCGTTGGCGTAAAACCATACTATAGAAAATTAGGATTTTCCGATAATGGCGTGTACTTATCCAAAATCATAAGATCATAAACCATTCTTCTTTTTTTGAAAAATTATATAAATACGTGGTGTTTTCTTTGTTTGCAACCACATTGGTTGGGGGAGAGTTATTTATGACCGAATTCATATGGCATTGGACAAAAGGAAATAAAAAAATATATACAACCCAGGTTGACCTGGCTGAACAGGCAATGAAAGATGGTTTTTTTGTAATGGGTGCCCTTCTACGCCCCAATCAACCAAATCTGTAGAATTTTTTTTATCTCTTACTTTTTTTCATCTACGGAAGATTTTTATCTCTCTTTGTATTTCGCCATCTTATAATATGAATAAGGTAAATTATAATGAGTTGTTGAAACGAGTGCATAGTGCTACTGCAAAGGAACGCATTGAGGATGATCGTTTTAGAGTGCCAAAAGTCGATGTGTTTTATGAGGGGAATACAACGGTCCTGAAAAATTTTGATAAAATCATTGACGTTTTGAATCGAGATGCGGATCATTTCTTGAAATTCTTACTTGGTAGTGTTGGTACTGCGGGTGATATATCAAGTGGACGTGTCATTTTTCAAGGGAAAATCCCGATTAAAACTATTCAGGATAGACTTGATGAATATGTTGACACCTATGTGATTTGCTCTGAATGTAATCGACCTGATACACATTTAGTGAAAAAAGATCGAACACTTCTTATTCGTTGTGATGCCTGTGGAGCGTTTCGATCTATTGGTTCGATGAAAAAGAGGAAAACGGTAGTACCAACTCAGATTTTCAAAGAAGGGGAGATATACGAACTAACGATAAAAGATATTGGAAAGCGGGGTGATGGTGTCGCGTTTTTTGATAAGTATATCGTCTATATTCCTGGTGTGATTAAGGGTGCTACTGTGAAGGTGAAGATAGAAAAAATTTCTGGAACGGTTGCGTTTGGTCATAGTGTGCAATAAAAATCAGTTTTTTTTTAAAAAAGTCAAATTATTACAAGCGTTAGTACGTGCATTAGTACCTGCATACGTCTATGAATTAGTCCGATAATAATGCTAATTTCCAGATAGAAAATTGGTTTTTTTTCATAAAAAATTTTTATTATTTTGTATGTTGTATTGAACCTAAAAAATAGAAAGTTATATAAATAAAGCACGTATTCATTTCTACGTTTGTCAGACAAATGATGCCGTTTGACATTTGTCGATGTATAAAATATTGTATATATGACATAGAAACGACGTCCAATTGGCAAACAAGAAAAATGTGAGGAGAACTATGGAAAACGACCGCATTACAATCCGATTACCTCAAATCGACCTTAGACAAATCGATGTTTTTATTCGGCTTGGTGAGTTTTCAACACGGTCTGAGGTGGTACGGCATGCGGTAAAAGAATATATAGACAATCACTCAAACCGTATTCTTGCAAAAGCAGAAAAATTCAAAAAAATTCAAGAATTGGAAGCTGCGGCCGCTGCTATAGAACCTTACATGAAAAGATAAATCAAGGTGAAAGCAGGGGATGGGATGCACCCCTTTAGTGAAGGCCGTCTGAAAAGGACGGCCTTCCCAACTACCAGAATAGGAGGAACGAAGAAATGGCCGAAAATAGAATGCAGTCCTTTGTTGAGGCTGCAATAGAAAATAAGATAAGCGAGGAAAGCAAACAGAAGATTGATGATGGACTTTTTGGTAATGCTCGTATTGTAATCGTTGGATGTGGTGGTGCTGGAGGAAATACAATCACAAGACTCCACAAATTGGGTGTAAAGGGAGCAGAAACCATTGCAATCAACACTGATAAAATCGCACTTGATCTTGTCGATGCTGATAAAAAACTTCTCATTGGGAAAAACCTGACACGAGGACTTGGTGCAGGTGGATTCCCTGAGATGGGCGAGCGTGCAGCACGAGAATCAAGTAGGGATCTTGAGGAAATGTTACAAGGCGCTGACTTAGTATTTGTTTGTGCTGGAATGGGTGGTGGTACGGGAACTGGATCTTCCCCTGTTGTTGCAGAGATTGCAAAGAAACTAGGGGCGATTGTTACCTGCATGGTCTCAACACCATTCAACGTCGAACGCGCGCGTCTTGTAAAAGCGGACGAAGGTCTTGATAAGCTTCGGGTCACTGCAGATAGCACTGTTGTTCTTGATAACAACCGGTTGATGGAATTCGTTCCAAGTCTACCGATTAATCAAGCATTCTCCGTTATGGATCAATTGGTTGCAGAAACAGTAAAGGGAATTTCTGAAACAATCTCCGTTCCTTCTTTAATCAACCTTGATTTTGCTGATATGAAATCAGTCATGGATTCCGGTGGTCTCTCTGTAATGCTCTGGGGAGAAGCTGATGAGGATGCAGGTGTTGACACGATTGTAAAAGAAGCATTGAATCATCCGTTGCTCAATGTTGATTATCGTGGTGCTCATAGCGCACTTGTCCACATAACAGGCGGTCCCAACATGAGTTTGAAATACGTGCAAGAAGTCGCCAAGTCTCTTACCGAGGATATGGACTGCTATTCAAATGTTATCCTTGGAGCACGGGTGGACCCTTCTTTTGAAGGAAAATGTCGGGTGATGGCGATTATGACCGGTGTTCAATCACCAAATCTCTTAACCTCACGACCAGAGCGCCGGCCAAATCCCGCTGCACCAGTAATTCCACAAAGAAGAGTTATGGCAAACCCAAAAGTCGGTAATATCGACTTCGTACGGTAAAAACCAAAAGGATAACCATTGACAACTTCCGTTTATCTTTTTTTTAATATTGTTTCTCGACGTTTTTCAAGAGCTCTGTGATATCAAAAAGTTTTTCGATATAATCATAGATGTAAGGTTCAAGTCCTTTCATCTTTTGATGACCATAGGTTCCAATCGCAGTTAGTACGATGATATTGACGTTTTTCAAAGCTTTCATTTACCGATTTTTTTAATTGTTTCCCACCCCGTTTCTTTTTGTAACTTTTGTTACGATTAAAATCCAATAATAAATTATAAAAAGCAAGGGAGTATTTGATTTTATAGAACCTAGGTTTTAGGGAGGAAACAAATATGATAAAGAAAATAGTATTCTTAATGGTTTTAAGCATTTTAATTCTACCAGAGCTTGGAACAGTTGCTATAACAGATGAGAAACAGATTATAAATAAAGCTTTGAACACACAAGATTGGGGAATTACAATTGAAGTTGAAGGCTGGTGGTTTGGATATAGAGTAATTATTGCAACTATAGTAAACGAATCGGTTACCGGTGATTATATAATAAAAATAACAACAAATACATCAAGAATAATAGTTGGTAGTGAATTAAGATATCATTTAAGCAATTTAACATTGGACGAGCCGGAATATCCAATTATACCTCATCTTAAAAGCCTTATTGGTTTTGGTCCTGCAACAATAAACATAACAATCAATGTAATTTTAACAGATCCAGTTGAAGAAGAATTCCTATTTGAAGAAGAAACACAAGGATTTGTACTTTTCTTCTATGTCTTCTGTTCTAAAACAACATTTAATATACCATAGATAAAGAAATTAACGTTTACTTTTTTTATTTATTTGTCTTTGTAATCTGTGTCACTGCTTTCTAACTGGAAGATATGTTTTTATAGAAATAAAAGATATAACTTTTATGGAGAATCAAACTGTATTACAGGTTTTTTTCATAAATTTTCTTCCGAGATAAAAAGATTCCCCTTTTTTTCCATATTGTTTAGATATTATCTATTCTTTGTCTAACCTATGTTTCGCAAACTATTTTTCCCAAACTCAGACTATACAGACCCCACTCTTTTCCTCTTTTACCTCATAAATTAGTTTTAACACATCTTTTTCATATTCCATAGTCCTATAAACATTGTATCTCCTTTGTCTCATGTATGAGTTTTAGAACGATCTTTGTTACTGAATCTTAAATATATACTGTGGAATCTGATCGCTGATTGTTTACAACATTGTTCTTAACAGTCATTATACAAACCACACCAATACGGACACCATTCAACAAACCCACACTTACGAACATACCGACGCATCGGCATGATCTGATGAACCTTACAAAACTCCTTCATTTTACAGGTATCACAAGACTCCTTCATACTCGATTTATCAACTCTATAATGCTTCTAAGCAAATACTTAGGTAGCAATATATGAACCAATGAAATGCAAGCTTAACAATCTAAGTTTTATAGTAGATGTACAATTCCATTCATCACAATGGGCCTATGAGGTAGTCTGGATATCCTTCCGGCCTTCGGAGCCGGATACTGGGGTTCGAATCCCCATAGGTCCGCTTTATTATTCAAAAAATTAAAGATGATTTGAAACAATAAAATCAAAGGCTGTGAAACGAAAAATGGTCAGAACCCTGCAGATAAGAAGCGTCTCGTTTGATACATCATTCTTACTAAAAGATACTGCCTTGGTCGATCAAATAATAGATGTGTTAGCACATGATCATATTCCCTGTTTTGTTACTACTACAGTTGCCTCTGAACTTGAACAACTAAAAATCTGGGGGCGCATCACTGAATCGATGTACAAAAAAGCAATAAAACGGTGGATTCATGCACACGCAACCATCATTGATTTTAAAAATCGCCTGCTTTCTGACGCGTTAGGACAAGCATGTATACGCTCTATGCAAAACCATGGGATTCCAGCGAATCATGTAGTAAATGACTGCAACATTCTCATTTCCACCTTAAAAAACGGTGTTGACCTATTCCTCTCAGAAGACTTTCATTTTACTTCAGCAATAACCAGGGAAGTCATCTCTCAAGTTAAAAACGCTGCATGTTCTGAATACTTTATAATGTGTGATTCTCAAATGTACAGCATAGATTCAAAAACATTTACCAAAGCATATTTCAAAGGAACAATTAACCTGGATATTGTACAAGTCAGGATGCAAAAGAAATAAAAAAAGAGACATAAAATATACAAAGGTAAGGAAGGAGGGGGCGGAGGCACATATCAAAGCGCCACACTGACGCAACGCAGCTATGTAACACCAGGCGTCATCGGAAGACAAGAGCGTAGATCGGGAAGACAAGACCCAACCGAACGTCGCCCTTCCTCACCACCTTACTACTCTGTCATTTCCATTATATAAAAACATCGTGACAAAATCTCAAAATGAAAAAAGTAATTCGACTACAACCAATGAATTATTATAATCCTCTATTTATAGAGAGCCCTCATTAGGAGATGAAATGAGCGAAAAGATAGGTTTCATAATAAATCCCATTGCTGGGATGGGCGGACGAGTTGGATTAAAAGGAACGGATGGTGTCCTTGACAAAGCACTTCAATTAGGAGCACATCCTGTAGCATGCCAGAAAGCGGAAGAAATGTTTCGAGAATTTTCCACCTTGTCAAAGAACCATAATAATCTTCTTTGGGTAACATGCAGTGGAGTAATGGGCCGTACCGTGTTAGAAGCCGCTGGCATGAAGAACATACAGATAGTCTATTCTCCTTCAGGGGATACAACAACGGCTCATGACACACAGACCGCATGCAAAAGATTTCTTGATCAACATCTTGATTTACTAGTCTTCTGTGGTGGTGATGGAACAGCTAGGGATATCTACACTATTATTGATAAAAAACTCCCACTCCTTGGCATCCCGGCAGGCGTCAAAATGCATTCTGGTGTCTTTGGCATTAACACATATGCCACTGCAAAAATGCTTTTAGAATTCATCAATAAAAGACTTACTATTGGTGATGTAGAAATCATGGATCTTGATGAAGAACTCTACCGTAAAGGGGAATGGAAGGTCAGACTATTCGGTGTTGCGAGGGGAATCATCGAACCAACCTATATTCAGGTGGGAAAAGCATGTTTTGAATCAGTCTCTGATGAGGAAGTAAAAGACGAACTCGCAGAACACGTCAAAGATGAGTTAGAAAAATACAAGGATTGGTTATTTTTGTTCTGCTCAGGGGGGACTATAGACTCCATCGCAAAAAAACTGCACATTGAGCATACACTTCTAGGTATTGATGCCATTTACCAAAAACAGCTCGTAGGACGAGATTTAAACGAAGAACAAATTCTTGCTCTTTTAAAAAAATATCCAAAGGCAAAAATACTCCTCAGTCCAATAGGAGCACAAGGGTTTATTGTTGGTCGTGGAAATCTTCAGCTTAGTCCAACAGTGATAAAAAAAATAGGAATCGATAACTTCATCGTCGTAGCAACCCCATCAAAACTCATACATACCCCTCTTTTACGGGTAGATACCGGGGATAAGAAACTCAATCGTCTTTTTGTTAAACAAGGATATTTTATGGTGGTTATCGGATATCGTCTCAGTCGGGTGGTGAGGCTACAAACCAACAGTTTTTAATATATGAATCATATTTCCTGACCCTCTTAAGGGTAATTGTCATTTTTGGAGGCATATGATGACACAAATTACAAAACGAAATGCAAATAAATTTTTAAAAAACGAATACGATGAGCTAGTAAAAAACCATTTTGAATGGAATATCCGTGTCCTTGAAAGTGGATCAAAACCTCATTCGATTGTCAACGGCAAAGAAGTCATTATGATGTGTTCGAATAACTACCTTAACCTTAGTAACCATCCCCGTCTCATTCAAGGAGCTATAGAAGCTGCAAAGAAGTACGGTGCTGGGTCTGGTTCTGTCCGTGCGATCGCAGGAACCCTGAAACTTCATATGGAAGTCGAAAAACGATTAGCACGATTTAAACGGACTGAATCCGCATTGATTTATCAAACTGGTTTTGCAGCAAACTCTGGTCTGATACCCCAGCTTGTGGGTGATGGTGATATCGTTATTAGCGATGAGCTAAACCACGGCAGCATTATTGATGGTGTCCGACTTACCAAAGCAGATCGTGCAATTTTCAAACATCGTGACATGGGAGATCTCGAACGAGTCTTAAAGGATGCTGATAGAAAATATCGTCGTATCCTCATCATCACTGATGGTGTATTTAGTATGGATGGAGACATCGCTCCAATGGATAAGATTGTAAAACTAGCCAATGAGTTTGGCGCGATGACCTATGTCGACGATGCTCATGGCGAAGGAGTTATTGGGGAAGATGGACGTGGAATTGGTTCACACTTCCGAATCGAGGGAAAAATCGATGTTGAGATGGGGACGTTTAGTAAAGCCTTTGGTGTGGTTGGAGGTCTTATTGCAGGCAGTCAAGACCTTATAAACTTCGCATACAATAAATCACGGACATGGTTGCTTTCTGGTTCACATCCACCCGCTGTCTCTGGTGCTCAACTTGCTGCAATTGACGTCTTGGAGACAGAATCTGAACATGTGAAACGTCTTTGGGATAATACGAAATATTTCAAAAACGAATTGAATTCCTTAGGCTTTAACACAGGTGAAAGTGAAACACCTATAACCCCAGTTATCGTTGGAGATTCAAGTAAGGCAAAAGACCTCAGCAACCGTTTATTTGATGAAGGTGTTTTTGCATTACCGATTGTGTTCCCCATGGTCGCGCGGGATAAAGCCCGGATTCGAACCATGATGAACGCGGGTCTTACAAAGAATGATCTCGATTTCGCTCTTGATAAATTCGAGAAATTAGGTAAAGAATTATCAATAATTTAAATCTTAAACGAGGAGATTATATCTTGCGATTCTCCTTGAATCACCCCCAAAAAGTATAAATAAAAGATATGATATTCATAACTCAGTATTTTTCTGGTGTTTACTGGAGAGTAATTTATGACAGAAGATTTAAAGAAAACTGGTACCACGATACTTGGTTTGGTATGTAAAGATGGAGTTGTTATCGCAACAGAACGAAGAGCAACAATGGGCACACTCATTGCTCATAAAGCAACAAGAAAATTATACCAGATTGATAACCACCTTGCTCTTGCCACTGCAGGTCTTGTTGGTGATTTGCAGGTTCTATCTCGATATCTGAGTGCTGAAACAAAACTCTATTACCTTAAACGGGATTTGGAAATGTCTGTGCAAAGCGCTGCGACACTGATGTCTAATATCTTAAACTCTCGAAAATTCTACCCATACTATGTCCAATTGATTCTCGGCGGATGGGATTCCACAGGAGGACATGTCTATTCATTAGACGCAGCTGGTGGTTCCATTCCGGATAAATACACCGCTGGCGGCTCAGGGTCACCCTATGTGTTTGGTGTCCTTGAGGATTCATATAAAGATGATATGACGATAAACGATGGTATCGACCTTGCGTTACGGGCAATTACTGCTGCGATGAGTCGAGACTCAGCTTCTGGGAATGGAGCTGATGTGGCGGTGATTACTGAAAAAGAATTCAAGATGATACCTGAAGATGAAATTAAAAAACGATTGCAGAAGATGGGGAAGTAGTTAATCCGTATTCTCAGAGAAAACTTACAAGATAAATAATACGTATGCAAAGTTCGTTTTACAAGCTTTAAAGAAAGGTAGAATATGACCGTTGATGATGTTCTAACAGAAATTCGAGGCAAGATTCGAGGTTCGATATCCGCAAGTGTTGATATCTCTGAAGTTGAATTTGAAGGAGCACTTCTTGTTATTTACACCAAGACGCCTGATAAATTTGCCAAAAACAAGGATTTGGTAAAGAATATGGCAAAAACGCTTCAGAAGCGTATTGTGGTTCGTCCTGACCCGTCTGTTCTTACCGACATTGATATTGCAGAAAAAAAGATTCGACAGATTATCCCTAAGGAAGCAGAAATAACAAATATCTATTTCCAACCTGATGTCGGTGAGGTTACTATCGAAGCTTTGAAACCTGGAGCGGCTATCGGACGTGAAGGCCAACTCCTAAACGAGATACGAAAGAAGATCAACTGGGCTCCTAGCATCGTTCGGGCTCCACCGATTCAATCAAAAACAGTACAGGAAATACGGGGATACCTCCGTTCGATGAGTGATGAGCGGAAAGATATTCTGCGAAAAATTGGTCGGAAGATCCATCGTGGCGTTTCAACCGGTGAGAAATACATCCGCGTGATTGCCCTGGGTGGATTCCGCGAGGTCGGTCGTTCCTGTGCTATGCTACATACCCAAGACAGCAAGGTGTTGATTGACTGCGGGATTGACGTTTCTTCAGAGAACAATGGATCACCCTATATTCATCTCCCTGAAGTCCTCCCATTAGAGAAAATCGATGCAGTCGTCATCACGCATGCACATCTAGACCACTGCGGGTTGGTCCCTATCTTATATAAGTATGGGTACGATGGTCCTATCTATTGTACCCCACCGACAAGAGACCTAATGACGTTATTACAAATGGATTATATCAAAGTCGCTGCTGCAGATGCAAAAAAGGTTCCTTACTCCTCAGAAAATATCCGTAATGTGATTAAACATTGCATCGTGATGGGGTATGGAGACACCACTGATATTACCCCGGATATCCGACTTACGTTTCATAACGCAGGTCATATTCTTGGATCTTCCATATGTCACTTTCACATCGGTGATGGATTGTATAACATTGCATTTACTGGGGACATCAAATTTGAGCGCACATGGCTGTTTAACCCAGCGATAAACCATTTTCCTCGGGCTGAAACTTTAGTCATTGAATCAACCTATGGAGGACATGACGACTTTCAACCAAGCAGGAAAGAGGCAACGGATAGATTAAAAGATATCATTCGGACGTCGATGAAAAAGAAAGGGAAAGTCCTTGTTCCTGTCTTTGCCGTAGGAAGAAGTCAAGAGGTCATGATTGTTCTAGAAAGTCTTGTCAAAATGAAAGAAATCCCTGAGGTCCCTGTCTATTTGGATGGAATGATCTGGGAGGCTACAGCTATTCACACAGCATATCCGGAATATCTCAATAACAAATTACGGACCCAGATCTTCCAGCAAGGTGATAACCCCTTGCTGTCTGAGATTTTCAAACGTGTCGATAGTGGTGAAATGCGGGAGAAAATACTTGCTGACAAGGATCCCTGTGTCGTTCTTGCCACAAGTGGTATGATGAACGGTGGTCCGGTCATGGAGTACTTTAAAAATTGGGTTGGGGACAGTAAAAACACTTTGGTGTTCGTTGGGTATCAAGCGGAAGGTACCATTGGAAGAAGGATTCAGAGAGGAGCAAAGGAAGTTCCTATGAACGTCGGAGGCAATATTGTTAGTTTACCTGTGGAGATGAATGTAGAGACCTGTGATGGCTTCTCAGGGCATAGCGACCGACGGCAACTTGTCGGTTTTATAAATAATATGTCACCTCGTCCTGAACGCGTCGTGTTTGGTCATGGTGAAGAATCAAAATGTGTGGACCTTTCATCTACGATCCATAAGCGATTGAACATGAATACTGTAGCTCCCTTCAATCTAGAGAGCATTAGATTCGTCTGATTTTTCCATTTTTTTTCCTCTGTAGAGCTATTATAACAACAAACACAACCTTATTTTTTTTCTTATGATTAACAGTGATTTTTCATAAAAAATGGCTATAGAAGAATTGCTTGTTTTCGTCCAATTAGAAAGACTGCGAGATAGCTTGGTACCTCCTGATCACTATTTTCTAAGTGAAAATGTTGATTATTCATCTGTATATTTACCGATTTTTGCAGTGCAATACGGACAGGATCTTCAGGTAATACAACTGCGTCTCTCAGAGGATTAAACTCTTTTAACTCATCAATATTAATTTTTACTACTTTTAAACCTGTTTTCCCATGTAACGAGGACGGCAATCGTATGAGTCTTTTTACATCGCAGGTGACTGGCTCATCGGTTTCGCCAGCGGTAAGTGCCACTGCAGTTTTCCGCAAAGCACTATTTAAGAAAAACTTACGGATTGTCTTGGATTGGTCAAGCATCCCATCCTGTATCCTTCTCATCCGCTCCTCTGAAAGCTCTGCGACGAGTCGTTCTGCATCACGTACACTTACCCCATATTCTTCCAGTCTCTTCTGTGGGTTATCACTTTTTTTTATTTCATAAACAAGATCTATAATTCCTCGGCTAATCCTCCCTTTCCATCCATCTTGGTCTGGAGTCGGCATCTTTAAACTTTTACCGCTAGTAAAAGAATGGCCGCCATATCTTTTTCTACCGGTTGCTTGTTCATGGAAGATAAGAGAATCTTGTAAATCGCGTCCAGTAATATAATCTACAATCTCTCGCCTTTCGTTACTATCTAAATCAAGAATCGCTGGATCTTTCACATGGCAATGATACCCTCTTCCTCCGCTGAAATACAGTTCCATGTATTTTTCTTTGAACCCAAAATCACCAAGTAAAAAGTCATCAATCAATTTAATAAACTCTTTTTTTACTGCTAACAGAGACTCGACGTAACCCATCTGCTCTGCATTTGGTAAATGATCAGAATCCAGATCAAAGATAAGTTCTGCACCTAACCAATTTTTCTCAACCATTTTAGGTGCAGTTGGATATTGGTAATAGGCAGATGAGTAGTATGCATGCTGCGCTCCTCGTTCTGAGAGGAATTCCTGGAGTAGTTCGCTTTTATCAAAACCAAGATGTCGTACCATGCCTTTCCCTCCAAAGAGGACAAAGGCAAACTCCCTACGTCCAAAACGTTCAGGAAGTTTTACTTTATTTGATGCATAATAGGTTTGAAACGTGTTTTTCAAAAATTCTAATGATTTTTGAACTGAATTTCCGGTTCTCATTGTAATCAGTCACAATAGAATATATGCGTATAATCTTTATCCAATGAAGATAAAGTTTTATTAACAATAGATATTACCTTTTGGCATGGGTAGTATAATTGAAGATGAATTATTCTCGTCATCTCTCATTAAAAATCTTCATGCTCTTGATTTTGATTATATTCCAGGTGAACTACCCCATAGGACAGAACAGCTGAAAAAACTTGCTTTGATGTTCAAACCTCTTTTTGTCAATATCGCACAAAATGCTTATATCCGCGGGCCGGTTGGAACTGGTAAAACCGCGATTACGAAATATTTTTGTCAGTCACTTGTCCAGATCGCACGAAAACAAGGAAAGATACTTGAATATGTCCATATCAATTGTAGAAAACGATCCACAAATGCCATGGTGCTTCTGGGTGTGTTGAATCATTTTGATCCTCGGTTCCCTGATCGCGGGTTTTCGGTGCAGGAAATGTTACAAGTTATTCGTACGCATCTCCAACGGAAGGAGTCACAGCTCCTCCTTGTGCTTGATGAGGTTGATGCATTATTAAAAAAAGATGGATCGAATTTAATTTATGACCTTACCAGGTTTAATGATGAGACTATGAGAACGGCAACTGCTGTCTCGGTCATTATGATATCTCAGAAAGATATATTCACCGGGCTGGAAGAAGCAGTTCTTAGCACGTTTAAACGAAGCAATGTCATCATCCTTGAGAAATATACACGTCATGAGCTTTATGATATCGTACGACAACGTGTTGACCTTGCATTTCACGCTAATACGGTCCTTGCTGAGAGTATCGACCTTATTGCTGATATCGCAAGTGAATCTGGTGATGCACGGTTTTCTATTGAGCTTCTCTGGAAAGCAGGAATGTATGCTGATGAGAAACATGCAAAGCAAGTGGTACCAGAGCATGTTCGTGCAGCAAAAGCAGAGACATATTCGGTTGTGACTGAAACAAAACTAAAGGACTTAGGGAAACACCAGTTGCTTACGTTGCTTGCAATTTCAAAACGACTGCAGAAGGAAGACGTTGCGTACGCAACTACGGGCGAAGTGGAAAAAACATATGCAATTACTTGTGAGGAATATTCAGATGAAGCACGGGCACATACCATGTTTTGGAATTATCTAAAAGAGATTGAACATGCTGGATTTATCAGAGTTAAACCCTCTGGAAAAGGTCAGGTAGGGAAATCTCAGCTCATCTCATTGCCTGATATCCCTGCTGAGGTGTTGCGTGGTAAATTAGAGGCACTTCTTGCATAGAGTGGTTAGTGGGCATATGGTGCAGTTTGGTTTGTCTTTCCAGCAGTATTCTTTTGCGAGTTTTACTAAGAGAGCATGGAATTCTCTGTATGCGGATACAATCTCTTTTTTTGAGATTGTACTGGCAAGTTCGTTTTCAAAAAAAATTTGGATTTCTTCATATGAGGTGCTGCTTATGAGAAAAGGAAATCGTTGAGAGATTCGTTTTGTATATGAATCAACGACGAAAACAGCATGGTTTCCTGCGTATAAGAGAATCGAATCTGCTGTTTCTAGTCCAACCCCCTTTAAAGATAGTAACTCATGACGAATTTCTGATGTCTCCTGTGAAAATAACTTCTGTAAATCTCCTTTATATTTTTTTTCCATATATGTTGAAAAGAGCTTAAGACGTTTTGCTTTCTGGTTGAAAAACCCTGAGGGTTGTATCATGGTTTTTAGGCTTTTGTCCTTTATGTGTGCTATTTTATGAATTGTTAAGGCTTTTTGTCTTTTAAGGTTATTAAGTGCTTTTTCTACGTTTGTCCAAGCGGTGTTTTGTGTAAGGAAGGCTCCGACGATGATTTCAAAACGAGGATCGCTGTTTTGTTCAAGGTGGTATTTTTCATCAATAGGCCACCAGTGTTGTTGCCCAAAAGTATTTAGTAAAATGTCATAGAGAGTCTTTGGTGAGATTATCATGTTGGCTCCGTTGGTGTGATTTATAGGTTTTTTTCGACGATACGAAGAACTTCTGCTGATTTTTCATTTGTATAATGCATGAGTTCATCAAGTTTTCTTGAAAGCTGTTGGATGTATGCAGAGTCTTTAATTGAACTGAGGTTGATCCGTACATTTAAGACCGCAGCCTGAACCCCTGCGTGTGCCATTACTGTTGAAACCGCTGCGTCGCTTATTGAATTTTTATTACCTTTCTGTGCAAGAATATGTGCAATATCAATGACTTGGACACATTTTTGTGCTGTCTCAAATGGTACTTCTGCTGCATGCTTAAACGCGATTTGTAGCGCATTCCTTCTTTGTTCTTTTTGTTCATTTGTTTCTTTTGGCATTTTTATGGTTTTCATAACTTGGTTGAACGCTTCGGTGTCCTTGTCAATAAGCCCGGTAAGATCTTTTCGGAGACTCTCGCTTTTTTCTAGTATTTCTTTTATGTCCTGTTGTACTGTTTCATAGCCTGGTTTTCCTGTGGTTAGGTTGCATACCATCGATGAGAGTGCTGTGCCTACCGCTCCTGATAATGCAGCGGCACTTCCCCCACCCGGAGCTGGGCTACTTGAAGCGAGTTCTTCAAGGAACATTTCTACTGTCAGTGTTACGAGTTTTGTCATAGGAATCACTTTTTTATTTCTAAAACCCTTTTTTCCAACACCTGATCGACTGTAAATTTTTCAAGTCGAAGGTAATGTTTCGAGGTATCAACCAATGCTTCTAGAGGTAGTAAGCCTACGATTTCGCTACCGATGATGGTAACACCATGTCGCTCAGCTTCGTTTTTTATTGTTTCAAACACACGAAAAATCGATGTTTTTTGATAGTTTGTCAGGTTCATGGAAACTTGTACGATTCCTCGTTCTTTAATTTCGAATCCTTTTGCCTTAACGTATCGGAAACCACCGCTGCTGTGTCGAACCGCTTTTGCTATTTCATCTGCTATTTTTATATTGGGTGTGCTGAGATTGACATTAAAGGCGATTAGGAAAAATCGTGCTCCTACAGCGGTTGCTCCAGCGGTCGGATGAATTTTGTTTGGCCCGTAGTCTGGTACTTTATCAGGGTTTTTTCCAATCTCTTCTTTAAGTCCCTCGTATTCACCTCGGCGGACATCAGCAAGGTTCCGACGGTTTTCTTGTTTGGCTGCTTCTTCATACATATAACAGGGGACGTTTGTCTTCTCTGAGAACTCTTTTGCAAACTCATTGGCTAGTGTGATGCATTCAGCCATTTCCACCTCTGAGATCGGGATGAACGGGACCACGTCGATTGCTCCCATGCGTGGATGTTCTCCCTTGTGTTTGTTCATATCAATAAGCTCAACGCATTTCAGAGCAATCTCTAAGGCGACAGCTTTGACTGTTTCAGGCGGACCTATTAGAGTAACATCAGTGCGATTATGATCAGAATCAGGGGTGAAATCAAGTAAAGTAACGTCTGTATGGTTCTTTATCAAGGTATGGATGATGTCGATAGTCTGTTTATTTTTTCCTTCGCTAAAATTTGGTACGCATTCTACAAGTCGTGTCATAAATGATTCACCGTAAACCTTAATGAAGAGTCCTTCATTTAACTATTTGGGATCAATCTATGGAATCTGTTGACATTCTTATCACTCAGGCAAATGAGCTGCTTACTTTAAAAGGATCGAAAAAACCCCGGATAAAACAGCAGATGAAGAACCTAGGGATTCTTAAAAACGGCTCGGTCGCTATAAAAAATGGTTTGATTGTTGATGTCGGAAAAAATCTTAGATACAAGGCAGAAACAATTATCGATGCCTCGGGAAAATTGGTCATGCCAGGGTTTGTGGACCCTCATACCCATGTGGTGTTTGCCGGGTCTCGTGAGTTTGAGCTGGATTTGAAACTTGCTAATGTTCCGTATTTAGAAATCCTCAAGCGTGGTGGTGGAATATTTCATACAGTAAACCAGACCCGAAAGGCCACACCCCTGCAGCTGTTACGAGAAAGCAAGAAACGCCTTGATACCATGCTTTTGTATGGAACGACTTGTTGTGAGGCAAAAACCGGTTATGGGCTTGATGTTCAAGCAGAGGTAAAGCTTCTGCAGGTTCAAAACAAACTTCAAGAGACTCATCCTATAGATATTGTGTCTACCTTTCTTGGTGCACATGCAATTCCTTCAAATCAAAGCGCGAACGAATATATAAAAATCGTGATAAATGAGATGCTGCCGAAAACCAAAGGACTTGCACGGTTCTGTGATGTGTTTTGTGAGAAGGGTGTTTTTACTGTTGCACAGGCAAGGAAGATTCTTAAGGCTGGTAAGCGCTACAGTCTTGTTCCTAAAATTCATGCTGATGAGATTGTTCAAACTGGGGGTGCTTCTCTTGCTGTGGAGGTCGGGGCGATTAGTGCAGATCATCTGTTATGTTCTTCTAAGGGGGATTTACAGGCTATGGCACAACATTATGTGATTGGGGTGCTTCTCCCTGGAACACCGTTTTGCCTTATGATGCAGCGATATGCTCCGGCACGAAAGATGATTGACTTAGGTGTTCCGCTAGCCGTGGCGACTGATTTAAACCCGAACTGTTGGACTGAAAATATGCAATTTATCATTCAACTTTCGTGTCTGAAGATGCAGATGACCCCTGCAGAAGCGATCACCGCAGCGACATTTAACGCTGCATGTGCGATTGGAATGCAAAATACTGTGGGAAGTTTAGAGAAGGGCAAACAAGCAGATATTCTTATTCTTGATTGCCCTAACCATCAGTTTCTCCCCTACCATTTTGGAGTAAATTTAGTAGAAAAGGTGATTAAAAAAGGCTGCGTTCTCTAACTTTTAGCTTTTTTTTCATCGTAAAAAAGATAATATAATACATACCAATAATTATTTCTTTATAAATATATTAAAGAGTGGAGGTTTGTACGCCGTCATGATCGCAAAAACCATTCGTGTTTCATTCCTGTTAGGGATTTTCCTCTTCTTGGTAGTGCCTCTGCAAATTTCTACAGCGGAGGAGGGTTGGTGGGATGACGCATGGTCTTTTCGCCAGGAACTCATCCTTGGTTTGAAGACAAACGAAGAATTCGCTCGGTATCAACCTGTTGATATCCAAATTCGATTTGATTCCCCCTGTTGGGCTGTCAACCAAACCAAGCATTCTGTTCGTGTGATTTGCCAAAACAAGAACAATGACGTGGAGCTTGAATCCCAACTTTATGATCTTGTATATTCTGATGAGGATCATATCGTTTCTTGTAATCTTGTGTTTCTTATCCCCGCAGAAGCAGATGGAACTGAACGGTATTATATTTACTTCGATGAATCACCAACCACGTCTGCAGAATACCCTGATCATGTGTCAATTAAGGATTCCTCCTATTATTATGAACCGATTCCTGGGTATCCTTTAGAATCTCATTTTTATCAGATTTCTCAACATGATTCCATTCGCTATGTGGTTGCACAAGAAGGAAAATTCTTATGGTATACTACTGCACAATGCGTGACAAAACTAAAAGAAGGTTCGATAGAGGTAGTCCCTAAAAACGGGGCGGCAATTGCATCTTTTGAATTTGTATATTACTATGCGGAGGAAATGTGGCAGTATTCCTCCACAAGCCAGGAATTATACTTTAAAGAAATCCTCTGCGATGGAAATCTAATGGTTGCCTGTAAGATTGTTAGCAGATCCACCGATGAAAATCTGCAGACAACCGCAGTGTATAAATATTTTTATTGCCCAACAACCTTAGAACGAATCCAGGTGCATGTGGTTCATGAAGCATTGAAGGAATGTCAAGTCTATGAGACAACAAATACCGATGGTACCTATGCCTCGCTACAGTGTGGTGGAATACGGAGTGCGTCTATTGCTGACCTTAATTTCGGTAAGATTTCATCGTATTTCCATTTCTACTCAGAGCATAATACCATAGAAGAAAATCCAGTGGATCCCAATCCTGAATCAACTCAGAAAGATCCTGTAATCTGGCTTCTTGCATCATCAGACGATGTCGACATGGGAAAAAATGCGTGGGTCTCATTTGATGAAGGCACTACTGGGGCCGTCCATGCCTTGGTCTTTGGTTCTACTTCGGTAGTGAAATCAGGGGAGGATGAGCGCGATGGAATCCAGCTTAAAGCATATGAGTCAAAATACCCGCACCTCCCTGGTTTAGATTATACGATTGCCGCGGTCGAATGCAGCCGTAATGCATATGAAAAAAACGTAGGAGGAAAGGATAGGATTATCCCAGAAGGATTTATTGCTGAATATGACGCTGAGTTTATCTCTTCCCCTTATGGCGGCTATCCTTTAGTTGAGAAGGAGGCTCAGATTTTCCAAGTACTTGTACCAATGAAACCATCGATAAATACGGGTGATTCTTCACAAGATGCCACTAAATCGGAGCGTTTTTCTCTTATGGTCTTTGTTCATAATGCCCGTTCGTTTCCTTTTGGTTCTATTTTTTCTGTAGTCACGGGACGTCGTTTTCCATATATTACGGTTGAGATCCATCGTGATGCGAGAATGATTTATGCGGGCACAGCAGGTCGTATTCCAATACAAGGATCAGTGTCATCAGAAGAAGGATCGTCTCTAAAAGATGCATTAGTTACAATCATGCGTATGGTTGATTTTCGCAATTTCTCCTTATTTAAAAGATTTTATTTCGAACGTCTCGAACCAGATTACTATGTTATAAAAGTCTTTAAGGAAAACCCACGATTGGGCAACAAACGACGTTTTATCGGTTCTATGGTTGTTAACCTTACAAAGAATTCTTCTGTCCATGTGTTTTGTCAACCTCAAGGCTTTTGTGAGGTTTCTGTTTTTGATCAGAAAGGCGTTGGTGTAACTGACGCACAAGTTATGCTTGTTCAACAAGGTATGATTATCGCTCAAAATAATACGAATGTTGATGGGTTTGCACATCTCGCCGCGCCATGCAATAGGAGGGAATCGTATCAGTTGGTGATTCTTTATCATGGTTTTGAGTTGGCTAATGAATCCATTCGATTGCTGTATAGTCGAACCGTAGTTCCTTTTAAAAAATTCGTGGAACTTTCGCAGTACAACTGGGCAGTAACACTGGTAGATCTTTGGGATTTACCTCCTGAAGTCGATGTTATTCCACGATTAACGAGTACCGCAATGCAGGCTCCAATCGTATTAGTTCCTGAGAAAAACAATGATGATTCCTATCAATTCACAAATTTGATTGCAGCTACTTATCTTCTGCAGATTCAGTATAAATCTTTCAGTATCGAAAAAGAAATACGCATCCCTTCCACGGATGGTTCGTTTGTGTTTCCCGCGGAATTTCCGGTTACGTTCCACGTTTTTGATTCGGAGGGTAATTCATTAAACGGTGCGACCATTCAGATAAGTCGTGGGGGAAAGACCAAAGAACTAACTCTCAAGGGTTCCATTGATGTATTTTCTGTTCCTCCGGGTCTTTATTTGATAAAAGTGATTTCCGATGGAACCATTATTGGTCAGCGCTCGGTTTATGTGATAAGTGAACGCAGTGTTGATTTGATTACCACTCAGGAGCCGATATTTCTTTTTGTTGTTATTTTATTTTTTTTTGTTTTAGTTATCCTAGGATTTATTTTCGGATTTGTAAGGAAGAAACCGTTGTATTGTCTTTTTGTGATCATTGTGGGTTTTCTAGGAGTCTCCCTTGTATTGCCTTGGTGGTCGTTGCAGGGGGGTTCTTCAGATATTCAAACCACTTCTACCTTATTTTTGATGCCATTACATTTGGTTTCAAGGACCACGACGTCTCAGGTTATTGCAGGGGAACTTGCATTTCTCCCAGATATTTTTCTAGTTGTTATGATGCTGATTCCAATTATTACCATCATTATAAATATTTTTATTGTTTTCATGCTTGTTTCAGATTATATGAACAAAAAAAATTGGCAACTTTTTTTATTAATTCCTAGCTTAATTCTTCTATTATGTTCTTTGGTGTTGTTTATAGGTGCTATGTCTGCTTTTACAAAGGCTGGTGTCGGAAGTATTATGGGGGAAGGAATATTATCTATATCGATACCTGGTGAAGAAATTATAGAACCTGTGTTGTGTCAGTGGGGACCAGGGCTAGGTTTTTGGTTATATGCAGTATCTGGGTTCATTCTGATTATCACTCTTATCACACTGTTGTATCAAAAGATGAAAACAAGATAGATGATTATTTCAGACTCCGGAGTTGCTTTTTCTGCTCTTTTCTAATCCTGGCAAGAGCTTTTTCTAAACTAATCTCTTCCACAGGACCACCTGGTCTA